>JBNMGK010000480.1:0-1673 GCA_050872205.1 Enterocloster sp. | reverse complement strand
ACTGTAGTCGATTCCCCGGTCCATACCGCCAATGAGGACTGTGTCTACATCCTTCAGTGTATTTAATGCCTGGATGGTAGTCTCACAGATAGTGGAAATAGAGTCATCATAATATTTAATGCCCTCTATTTCCCCTAATGACTGTAAGCGGTGAGGCAGCGGCTTATAGGACTTAAGGCCTTTAATAAAGACATTATCTTCTATTTTTAAAAAACTGCACACTGCATAAGCAATGCCGATATCAAAGTAGTTGTGCTGTCCTAAAAGCTGGATCTCATCTGTGGGGATCTCTATGAAATGGCCATCATAGCAGGCTTTGGTTGTGTCATTTTCCTGTATGATTTCCATTTTTTTCCAAATTTTGATCTGATCAGGCAGAACGGCTTCTTGTCCTGGAATGCCTGGGATCTCAAATAATGTTTCTTCAAAAGAAGGTTTTGCTGCGATTACTTTAGAAGCGCAGCTTCCTTTCTTTGGCAGACACTGCACATTGCATACAAGAACGTCACCCTCCTTCTGGTTTAAGTAAATATGACGCTTTGCCTGTACATATTTTTCCAGAGTGCCATAATGATCTAAATGCTCCTCATGGAGATTGGTGAGAATGGCAATATGGGGGGAAACGGTCATATATTCCAGCTGGTGGCAGGAAAGCTCGCAGACGATCCTGGTATCCGGTCCCACTTCTTCCATATGGTCAAATACCGGGATACCGATATTTCCAACCAGAATGGTATCCATTCCCGCTTCTTTTAACAGATGATAGATCAAAGTGGTAATGGTACTTTTTCCCTTGGTTCCGGTAATTCCGATGATCTGGTCCCTGAAGCACTGGAAAAACAGCTCTGTCTGGGATAAGATCTGGCTGGTATACTCCTTAACTGGCTTTTCAAGGACTACACCCGGGCTTTTAAATACTACATCATAGTTATTTAAGCATTTCTGGTAATCCGGTCCTGCGATCCAGTTGCCAATGCCTTCCGGCTTTTCCTTAGGCTGGGCCATGTCCGCCACATCTACGAGAGCGCAGCAGTCCAGCTTTTTTAATACGTTCCAGGTAGATTTTCCTTCACGGCCAAAGCCCAGTATCAGTACCTTCTTTCCCTTTACCCAGGGGATTATTTTTTCGATCATCATAGTTTTATGCCTCTTCTCTGCACTCTTGTGTTTTGCAGTTTTTACGTACCAGTTCCTCCCAGGCTGTTGGAACCAGATTCTGCTCATCAAAATAACCGGAGAAATGATCTCCCTTTGCCTTGTATTCTTCATACAGACTGGTGGTTTTATAATATTTTAAAAGATAGGGCAGTTCTTCCCCGTCTTTTTCCAGGCGGTTAATGGTCAGCACAAGGGCTGTGTTGATCTCATCCCTGCTTCCCACACACTCAAATGGCTTTTCTTCCTGAATGCCGATCAGCTGTTCCATAATTGGCTGCATGGTCTTATCTTCTAACATGTCGGTTCCGAAGATTTCCTTTACTTCTTCCCGTGAAAGGAATGGAGAAAGGATAAAGTATACAAATAAGCATTTGGGACAATGACCGCACCAGCTGTCTGTTTTGCTTCCTGCATTGCAGCTTCTGAAAATGCCGTGGTACTGCTTCTGTTTTGCAAAATATTTTGCGATCTGGAACTCGCTTAATGGGCGCAGCATACTGAAATAGTAGGCACTT
>JBNMGK010000514.1:0-1233 GCA_050872205.1 Enterocloster sp. | reverse complement strand
TCGTAAGGGAACAGCCCCGCCAGTTTGGCAAATATCATGGCACCGATAAAAGCACCCAGGACGCCGAAGAAGATAACGGCGAAGACCCCAGGGCTGAAAAACTTCGTCAGGTCGGTGATCTTAAGGGAATTGATACCAATTCCCGCAACCAACATAGGCAGGAGGGCTTTTAAGGCAAAATTCATAGAGTAAACACAATTATCAGCCACATCATCAGAAAGGATATTCGTACATTTAATTACAATGGCAATGATAATGGACCAGGCGAGACCTGCGATCACGCTGGTTCCTGGAAGTTTGCCTAAAATATCACCTAAGAGGTAGATCACCAGTGACATAAAAATGCCGCTTCCCAATTTTTTGTAATCGGCGCTGGTACCTGCACGTTTTTCTTCTTTTAATTCTTCTGCGCTCTGGCTTACCAGTATCCTTCCGCCGCCGTTCCAGCCGCTCATTTTAGCAGTTACAGCGCCGCCTACAGCTGCCATAAGCACTGCAAGGATATTGGCGATAGAAGCGTAGCAGAGAAATTGTCCTGCCATACCAGTCATGTCCTGTCCGGATAAGGCGCTGTACAGAGAAGGAAGTGTAGTGATAGCGCCTGCGGAACCGCCGGACATACAGGGGGCACCGATATAGAAAAGGCCTTCTTTTGCTCCAAAGCCGGTAATGGCACCACCGATCATACAGAAACCAAGAGCAAAGACCTGGCTTCCGATGATAGTTGGCAGGTAACGGGCGGTTGCGCTTAAGATGAGTTTCCGGTCCATGACAAGAACAGACCCGATGAGGAGCATGGCAACATACATATCCTGGAAACCGCCCTTCATAACCATACGAACGCCATTTACCAGAGGTTCAGGTACCAGACCCAGATAATTCATCAAAGAGGCGCCCAGAAGCGGCAGAAGACAGGCACCCCCCAGATAATTATTTAAGATAGGAATGGTATTTCCAAGCCAGAAAAAGACTCCGCCCACTGCCATGAGAAAGGCCACAGACCCAACGAAGGTAGTTGCAGTAAAGGCACCTGCCGAATTGGAATAAATGGTCACGGTAGGCATAAATCCCAGGTAGGCACTGGCAAAAACAACGGCGAAAAACAGTACAAAATGCTTGAATGAAAGTCCGCATACATCAAAATTGATCTTTTTGTTCATAGATTGTAACCCCTTTAAATTTGCGAGAGCATGTTGAGATGGCAGCATTTTGGAAAAAGAAACCGAAAATGCT
>JBNMGK010000355.1:0-3027 GCA_050872205.1 Enterocloster sp. | reverse complement strand
CAGCTATACTGTGCAATGATCTGGTCTGTCTTCTCATAATAAGATGTATCTAGCATTGTAACCCTCCTTTTGTGCATTTCACATACAATCAATTATACATAAGAAAATGTTTTGTGCATAGTGCTAATTGATATTTTTTTGACGAAATTCTCAATAAGCATGACAAAGGGTAAGGAAAAAGAAGCCCCAGAATTTGCTCTGAGACTTCCCTTTAAAATATTGTTCACGATTTGTCCATATCCCGAAAATTTTCGGGATAATCTCGATATTCGGATTTACAGATGCAGCACTCTGTCCCGGATCTCCTGGGTCCTTCCCTGGTTCCAGAACTGGGTTCCAATGTATCCGCAGGTTCGCCTTGCTACGAACATCTTATTCTGATCCCTGTTTCCGCAGTTTGGGCACTCCCAGATCAGTTTGCCGGACTCATCATCTTTAATGACCATTTCACCGTCATAACCGCAGCATTCGCAGTAATCGCTCTTTGTATTTAACTCTGCATACATGATGTTGTTATAAATAAACTTCATAACAGAAAGCACCGCTGGAATATTGTTCTGCATATTTGGAACTTCCACGTAGCTTACAGCGCCGCCTGGTGACAGCTTCTGGAAATCAGACTCAAATTTCAGCTTGCTGAAGGCATCGATCTTCTCAGATACATGCACATGGTAGCTGTTGGTGATATAGTTCTTGTCTGTTACTCCCGGGATAATGCCAAAACGCTTCTGCAGGCATTTTGCAAACTTATAAGTAGTGGACTCCATTGGAGTTCCATATACGGAATAACTAATGTTCTCCGCCTCTTTCCACTCTTTGCACTTGTCGTTCAGACGCTGCATTACCTTTAATGCAAATGGACGTGCCTCCGGGTCTGTATGGGATTTTCCAAGCATTCTCATGCACATTTCATACAGTCCTGCATATCCCAGTGAAATAGTAGAATATCCGTTAAACAGAAGTTTGTCGATCTTCTCGCCCTTTTTCAGTCTTGCCAGGGCACCATTCTGCCACAGGATCGGCGCAACGTCTGAGATCGTGCCTAAAAGGCGCTCATGGCGGCATCTTAATGCTTCATGGCATAATTCCAGGCGCTCGTCTAAAATCTCCCAGAAACGGTCCATATCGCCCTCAGAAGAGCACGCTACGTCTACCATGTTAATGGTAACAACGCCCTGGTTGAAACGGCCATAATATTTATGGCTGCCGTCTGCATTTCTCTGGGAATCTTCTACTGTCAGGAAGGAACGACATCCCATACATGGATAAACATCCCCCTGCTTTAATTCCTTCATGATCTTCGCAGAAATATAATCCGGTACCATACGCTTTGCGGTACATTTAGCAGCTAATTCTGTCAGATACCAGTATGGGGCATCCTCAGAAATATTGTCCTCATCCAGCACGTAGATCAGCTTCGGGAACGCCGGTGTGATCCATACACCTTTTTCATTCTTTACGCCCTGCATGCGCTGTACCAGGACTTCCTCGATGATCATGGCAAGGTCCTTACGTGTCTGGCCTTCCGGTACCTCATCCAGGTACATAAATACAGTTACAAAAGGGGCCTGTCCATTACAGGTCATCAATGTGATCAGCTGATACTGGATCGTCTGGATACCGCTTTTTACTTCATCTCTCAGTCTGCGCTCTGTTACCTTGTCAATGATCGCCTCATCCATAGGCTCACCGCATTCTTTTCTCTCTTCGATCACGTTTTTGCGGATCTTCTTTCTGCTGATATCCACAAATGGAGCCAGATGAGCCAGTGTAAAGGACTGTCCGCCATACTGGTTGCTGGCAACCTGGGCAACGATCTGGGTGGTTACATTACATGCAGTAAAGAAGCTGTGTGGCTTCTCGATCAATGTCTCGCTGATAACCGTACCATTCTGAAGCATATCTTCCAGGTTGATCAGATCACAGTTATGCTCTCTCTGAGCAAAGTAATCTGTATCGTGGAAATGGATAATGCCTTCCTCATGGGCTCTAACGATCTTCTCAGGAAGAAGTACACGGCGGGAAAGATCCTTGCTCACCTCACCAGCCATATAATCACGCTGGGTAGAGTTGATCACCGGGTTTTTATTGGAGTTTTCCTGGTTTACCTCTTCATTGATATTGTCAAGAAGTGATAAGATCCCATTATCCGTTGTATTTGACTTACGTGTCAGTTCCCTCTTGTAGCGGTAACGCACATACTTCTGCGCTACCTCATATCCTCTCATAGCCATGATGCCGGTTTCCACCATGTCCTGAATATCTTCTACATTTACAGCATGAGTTGACTCCTGAACCTTATTAGCGATGCTGTCTGCAATCGCTCTGATCTGGAAATCGTTCATCTGATGCAGCCTGTCCACCTCTTCATTCGCCTTATGCACTGCATTTACGATCTTCTGAGAATTAAAATGGACCTCTTCACCATTTCGTTTAATTACATTCGTTTTTACTTCAACACTCATTACTATCCCTCACTCATGCACAAAATATTGTTGTTTTTAAAACCACACTCACTATATCTAGTGCCAAGTACTATACTACTACAAAAATCGGTTCTTGAAAAGGGAAAAATAGAAAATAAAAGAATTCAGACAACGGCAAATATTTCCCGCTATTTTAGCAATTTGTTTATTAGAGTATCTTATAGAATATCTCTGTTTTATTACCCGGTCTCTGCCGACCGCTCAGCTATTATCCCACTAAATCCCGGGAATGTAAAGCACTATTTTCACAAAAATTTTGGCATAAAAAAAGCAGCCGAAAAATGGTTTTTTTACCATTTACAACTGCCTTTTTCTTCCTGCGGGTAACAGGACTTGAACCTGCACTCTCTCGAACCAGAACCTAAATCTGGCGCGTCTGCCAATTCCGCCATACCCGCATAATTTAGAAAAAACCGCTCCCTTATGATTAAGAGATCGGTTTTCATCTTAAATGCGGGTGGCCGGACTTGAACCGGCACGGATGTTAAGTCCGAGGGATTTTAAGTCCCTTGTGTCTGCCTATTCCACCACACCCGCATAT
>JBNMGK010000320.1:0-3419 GCA_050872205.1 Enterocloster sp. | reverse complement strand
GCTGTATACGGGGGCTTTCGAGATGGAATGAGCGTGATAGCGCGGGTTTGTGAGTCGACATGAGCGCTTTACAACTCCAATTCCATCCTACCAAACTGCCCGTCGAAGCCGGGATTCCAGTGAACTTTTCCCTGGCGCAGGCTTTCAACAGCCTTTGCAACATTTTCCGATGAAACAGCAGCGATGTCTGAAGTTTCTGCCTCTCTTAACAGGAAAAATTCATTCCCAAGTTCATTTAAAAGCTTTTCGTAGATCCGTGAGACTTTTACGCTGGAAAGAGAGAAGCCTTCTGCTGCGGCGATCAGCTCCGGAAGTGGGGAGATGCTTTCAAATGGGGGATGGATAGCAGAGATTGCCTGGGTATTGGAGTCTGGCTTAGACGCAGAAAGCGCCGCCAGGTCCTGAACTCTGTGCAGAACTCCTGTAGTCAGCTTTTTGCCGCACACCGGGCAAATCCCATTTAACTTTATAGCTTCTTCCGGCGACAGGCATACCCCGCATTTTCTGTGGCCGTCCATAAAATATTTTCCCTCCTGAGGGAAGAATTCCAGTGTGCCTGCAAGACCTTTACCGGTCTGGATGGCATCATATATTTCCCTGTAGGAAAGTCCCGTGGCCAGCAAGGTAGCTTCCCGACCAAGCTTGGAAGGAGAGTGAGCATCTGAATTGGAGATCAGTTGATAGCGGCTTAAAGAGGGCACACTCCAGTTCATAGGCGGGTCAGAGGAAAGACCGGTTTCTGCAGCATGAATATGAGGCGTTAATTCCTCAAAACATTCCTCCATACTGTTAAAGCCGGAAAATGCCCCGAACACAGAAAAGTGGGGAGTCCAGATATGGGCGGGAATGTACATAGCTTCTGGACAGGTGGTAAGGGTCAGATCTAAGAGATCATGGCAGTCCAGCCCTAAAATAGGACGGCCGTCAGAATAAATATTTCCAATTTTTTCCAATTCTCCCGAAAGACGATCTGCGGCGTCAAGACCTGGAAGGAGGATCAGGCTGTGCACTTTTCGTGTACGGCCATTTTTCTTATAAATAGTACTGATCTCGCCGCTGATCATAAAACGGGGATCAAAGGAGCCAGAAGGGATCTTCGGAAGACGCAGTTCTGATTTCAGCTTATAAAGTCCTGGCTCTGCCGGTTCTAATTTTTCTTTTAGTTCTTCCCGCCACAAAGGGTGAGTAAAATCTCCTGTTCCAAGAATGTGGATCCCTTTTTTTCTGGCCCACAGATCCAGATATTCTGGCGTAAGAAACTTGCTGGTAGCCATAGAGTAGCGGGAATGTATGTGAAGGTCTGCAATGTACATGATAAAAATCCTCCTGTTTTTCTTGTGGACCAATACATTATATCATTGCCTTTCAAAGAGAGATAGGTTAAAATAATTTTCGAAAGTATTAGGGTGTATTTTACAGGAGGATGAGAACATGACACTTTATAATAAAAAGGGAAAAGCAGCTGCATATCTGGAAAATGACGTGATCTGGACCTTTGATGGAAGAGCCATTGCCTATCTGTTCCAGGAGGCAGTATACAGCTTTCCGGGAAAGCAGTTAGGCTGGTTTGAAAAAGGCTGGCTTCGCGATATGGCTGGATATTGCATTTTATTCACCCCTCAGGCATTTGCTGGTCCTGCAAGACCGTCTATGGAAACAACACCTGCAAAGTATGCCAAAAAAGCTCTTCCATTTAAAGGGTCCAGGGAAATGCGAAAGGCTAAAATGGCTTATCAGGCCCATTGGAGTGAAAAAGACGGTATTGACACTGATGTGCAAATATGTTAAATTATGATTTAGTGCAAATGCATTGATATGGAAGTAGTAAACACTTTTTAAGCCCCACAGAGAGCCGGGAAAAGATGAGAACCGGTGACTGGGAAGTGCCGAACTGATCCATGAGCAGCTTTTCCGAACAGGATGAAAAGACCTGAACGACCAGGATTTCATTATTCAGTAAGAAAAGACGGAGTCCTTACCGTTATAAGAGGAGTTGAGTGCATGCGACTTCGCATGAATCAGAGTGGTACCGCGTGGAAATGATATCTGCGTCTCTTGAATAAGAGGCGCAGTTTTTTTATGTAGTTTTTCATGTAACCCACGGCAATATTTACGGAGGAATGAATTATGGCATCACAGTATAATCACTCCGCCATTGAGAAAAAATGGCGTGAGAACTGGGAAAAGAACCCCATCAATGTAAATGATGGAAAGAAAGAGAAATATTACTGCCTGGATATGTTCCCATATCCGTCAGGAAATGGTCTTCATGTAGGACATTGGAGAGGCTATGTTATCTCTGATGTATGGAGCAGATATCAGCTGTTAAAGGGCAAATATGTGATCCACCCAATGGGCTGGGACGCATTTGGCCTGCCAGCAGAGAACTACGCGATTAAGATGGGCGTTCATCCTGCAAAATCTACAGAAGCAAATATCGCAAACATCAAACGTCAGATCAAGCAGATCGCCGCTATCTATGACTGGGATATGGAAGTAAATACCACAGATCCTGAATTCTATAAGTGGACCCAGTGGATCTTCGTTCAGATGTTCAAGAAAGGCCTTGCATATGAGAAGGAATTTCCGATCAACTGGTGTCCTTCCTGTAAGACAGGTCTGGCTAACGAGGAAGTTGTAAATGGCTGCTGCGAGCGCTGCGGCACTCCTGTTACCAAGAAGAATCTGCGTCAGTGGATGTTAAAGATCACTGCCTATGCAGAGAGACTGTTAAATGACCTGGATAAGCTTGACTGGCCGGAAAAGGTTAAGAAGATGCAGACTGACTGGATCGGAAAATCTTACGGTGCGGAAGTTGATTTCCCAATCGATGGCAGAGATGAGAAGATCACTGTTTACACCACAAGACCAGATACTCTTTACGGTGCAACCTTTATGGTACTGGCTCCAGAGCACAAGCTGGCTAAGAGCCTTGCAACAGATGATACAAGAGAAGCAGTAGAGAAGTACATTTTCGATTCCTCCATGCGTTCCAACGTAGACCGTATGCAGGCTAAGGAAAAGACCGGCGTATTTACCGGAAGCTATGCTATCAACCCATTAAACGGCGCAAAGACACCAATCTGGCTGTCTGATTACGTACTGGCTGACTACGGTACAGGCGCTATCATGTGCGTACCTGCTCATGATGACAGAGACTTTGAATTTGCAAAGAAATTTGACCTTCCGATCATCCAGGTTATTGCCAAGGATGGCAAGGAAATCGAAAATATGACCGAAGCTTATACAGAAGCAAGCGGAACCATGATCAACTCCGGTGACTGGAACGGCATGGAATCTTCTGTATTAAAGAAAGAAGCTCCACATATCATTGAGGAAAAGGGCTTTGGCCGTAAGACTGTAAACTACAAGCTCCGTGACTGGGTATTCTCCCGTCAGCGTTACTGGGGCGAGCCGAT
>JBNMGK010000456.1:0-1948 GCA_050872205.1 Enterocloster sp. | reverse complement strand
GTTTTCCAGTGTCTGAAGGACTACCTTGCGGATCTGGTTGCCGTACTGATTGATCACAGCGCTTTCCAGGTTAAACTCCACAGAACCATTTCCCGGCTCTACAGTTACCTGGCAGTCACTGGATTCCAGTGTTCCTGCCATGGCTGGTTTCTTGATCTCCATCTTTATTTCCTCCTGTTTTTATATTCCAATCTTTTTAAACTTTAAACGGGCATTGCCACGCACTTTCCGGGCTGTTTAAGTCCTGGAAAATGCATGGCATTGTGTGTTTTTTCACTCACGAACCCGCGCTATCGCGCTCTACTGCCTGCTACCGCAGGCTGTTCGTTCGTTAATGACCCAAGAAAAACAAATGTCTGCTTTGCAGCCGCTTGTTTTTCTTTTGGGTTCATTACCTTAAGCCTTTTCTTGCACGATTATAATTGATCAGGCAGCCCGCTTTAACGATCTTTCTTTCATCTGGGGTCATATCTGCCACATACAGGCTGATCTCTTTTACTGCCTTGGTATCTTTATTGATCACATAAGCCTTAATATCTTTTAAATCGCCGTCCAGCGCTGCTTTTGCACCTGGAACGTAGATATAATCATCTACTTCAAATTCAGGCTCTTCCACCATTTGGAATGGGATCATGCCCCAGTTCATTACATTGGAACGATAACGCTTGGTTGCATATTCCTTTGTAATATTTGCAAGTCCACCGATCACTCTCTGGCAGCTTGCAGCCTGCTCTCTTGCAGAACCGTCACCAGGTTTTACAGCGTAGATCATACTTCCGATCTCTGTTTCCATTTCCTTTACATTTTCCTGACCGGAAATCGTATGAATGGCATCAAATACTGCATTCAGGTCTGTATCTAACTCAGATGGCTTCTGTCCGGCAGTTCTTGCTTTCTCTAACTTGTCTACCGCCTTGCTCTTTCCTACATATGCAGGATCTCTTCTGGATAATGTAAACTCAGCCAGTCCCAGTGGATTGGAACGATAGGAAGAAGTTTCACCAGACGGGATCAGCTCATCCGTTGTAGTTACTTCGTCCATGATCTTGGAGCATACCTTTAAGAGGATATTGTCAGTTAATGGACTCATCTTTGGCCAGTCTTTAATATTTGGTCCATATACCAGGCTGTCTTCCTCATGAGCCTCATTGTAGCCATTGTATACACGACGGTCATAAACAGTCTTGTCGAAGTCATGTTCAGGAACATCGCCCCAGCAGTCTAAGTCGGTAGCTGGTGTAAGGATACCACCGTTTGCTGCAGTTGCTGCAATAGAACGTGCATCCATTAATGCTACTGCTGACATCTGGCCGTTTCCTGGCTTGCTGCCTTCGCGGTTTGGGAAGTTTCTGGTTGTATGACGGATACTTAATCCATTGTGGCAAGGTGTATCGCCTGCACCAAAGCATGGTCCGCAGAATGCAGTTCTGATAATGGCACCTGCTTCCATAAGATCTGCGATAAAGCCCTTTCTTACCAGGTCGATAAATACCGGCTGGGAAGAAGGATATACAGCCAGTGAGAATTCGCCATCTCCGCAGCTCTTTCCCTTTAATGCATGGGATGCTTCTACTACGTTAGTGAAGTTACCGCCTGCACAGCCTGCGATGATTCCCTGCTGAACTCTTAAACGTCCATTTTCGATCTTATCTGTCAGTGTAAATGGAGCTCTTCCGCCGCTGACTTTCTCTGCTTCTTTCTCTACACTTCTTAAAATATCGCCTAAATTTGCATTTAACTCATCGATCTCGTATGTATTGCTTGGGTGGAATGGAAGAGCGATCATTGGCTTAATGGTGCTTAAATCTACGTAAACACAGCCGTCATAGTAAGCTACATCGTATGTATCACATAACAGCTGTTTTACCAGCTCGCCGCCGCCTTCGCCGATTGCCATGGTTCCTAATGCACCGTATCGGGTGTGGGAGTCAGATCCTAAGATCATGCG
>JBNMGK010000191.1:0-5353 GCA_050872205.1 Enterocloster sp. | reverse complement strand
ATGAAAACATAAAAATACCCCGAAGCGTTTGAATGATCAAATCTGCTTCGGGGTATTACTTTTCATATCAGATTTTAGTCTGCATAGCAGCAGGATTATTTCTGATTGTTCTCTTTCTTCAGCTCAGCTAACTTCATAGCGCGAACCTTTAATGGAAGTCCGAACAGAGTAATGAAGCCGTCTGCATCGTGGTGGTCGTAAAGGTCACCGGTTGTGAAGGATGCTAAGGACTCGCTGTATAAGGAGTATGGAGAAGTGGTTCCGGCTTTGATGATGTTGCCCTTGTAAAGTTTGAACTTAACTTCACCGGTTACATATTCCTGGGTGGACTCTACGAATGCCTTTACAGCGTCGCACAGTGGAGTGAACCATTTTCCTTCGTAAACGATCTGAGCCAGCTTGTTGCCCATATCTTTCTTAACTTCCATAGTAGCGCGGTCAAGAACCAGCTCTTCCAGCTGTCTGTGAGCTGCCATTAAGATAGTTCCGCCTGGAGTCTCATAAACGCCACGGGACTTCATACCTACTACACGGTTCTCAACGATATCTACAATACCGATACCATGCTTTCCGCCCAGTTCATTTAACTTGCGGATGATATCAGAAACTTTCATCTTAACGCCGTTTACACTGGTAGGAACACCTTTTTCAAATGTCATGGTAACATATTCGTCTTCATCTGGTGCCTGCTCCGGGGTAACGCCCATAACCAGCATATTTCCAAAGTTTGGCTCTAAGGAAGGATCTTCCAGTTCCAGACCTTCGTGGCTTACATGCCAGATGTTGCTGTCACGGCTGTAGCTGTGGCTGTGGTCAAATGGAAGGTCGATGCCGTGCTGCTTGCAGTATTCAATCTCATCTTCACGGGACTGCATGGTCCATACGTCAGTCATACGCCATGGAGCAATGATCTTGATATCTGGAGCCAGTGCCTTGATAGACAGCTCAAAACGGATCTGGTCATTTCCCTTGCCGGTAGCGCCGTGGCAGATCGCAACAGCGCCTTCCTTGCGTGCGATGTCAACCAGTCTCTTTGCGATGGCTGGACGAGCCATGGAAGTACCTAATAAGTATTCATTTTCATAAACTGCATTTGCCTTTACACATGGCATAATGTAGTTGTCGCAGAAATCATCTACTAAATCTTCAATATATAATTTAGAAGCGCCGGACAGCTTTGCTCTTTCTTCCAGTCCCTCTAACTCTTTTCCCTGTCCACAGTCAATACAGCAGCAGACAACGTCATAGTTGAAATGCTCCTTTAACCACGGAATGATAGCGGTGGTATCCAGACCGCCTGAATATGCTAAAACTACTTTCTCTTTCATCAGTACATCCTCCTGAAAAATCCTTTAATAATTATTTTGTTTTGTTTGGATCATTAAGCTTTCATAAATATACAACAGAATTTAAGAAAATGCAACCCTTAAAATAGAAAATTCAAAAAAGTATTGCATATTATGCATTGCGGATGTATAATTATGAAATCTTACACAGATAAAAAATGAAAAACCTTATGTTACCCCACTTTTCAATGAAAGAAAAAGTAACTATAATAAGGTTACAGGCTTTAGCACTGTAGTATGTTGCAGTTTATAAAAATGAGTAAATATGAAAATATATGCAGAGGAGAATAAGGATATGATAAAAGCAGGTATTATCGGATCTACAGGTTATGCAGGCGGAGAACTGGCAAGACTGCTGCTGCAGAGAGATGATGTAGAGATCAAATGGTATGGTTCCAGAAGTTACATTGATCAGAAATATGCTTCCATTTACCAGAACATGTTCAAGATCGTAGATGATAAATGTATGGATGATAATATGAAGGAACTGGCTGATCAGGTAGATGTAATATTTACAGCAACTCCACAGGGCCTTTGCTCCACACTGGTAAATGAAGAGATCCTTTCCAAAGTAAAGATCATCGACTTAAGCGCTGACTTCCGTATTAAAGATGTAGCTGTTTATGAAAAATGGTACAAGCTGACCCACGGATCACCAGAATATATTAAGGAAGCTGTATATGGACTTCCAGAAGTAAACAGAGAAAAGATCAAGAATGCAAGGATCATTGCAAATCCGGGATGCTTCCCAACCTGTTCCTTCTTATCTACTTATCCTTTGGTAAAAGAAGGTCTCATTGATCCAAACACCATTATCATTGATGCAAAATCCGGCACCTCCGGTGCAGGCAGAAGTGCTAAAGTAGACAGCCTTTTCTGCGAGGTCAATGAAAATATCAAGGCATACGGCGTAGCTTCCCACAGACACACACCGGAGATCGAAGAGCAGCTGTCCTATGCAGCAGGAAAGCCGGTTGTGATCAGCTTCACACCTCATCTGGTTCCAATGAACAGAGGCATCCTGGTAACTGCCTATGCTTCCCTTAAAAAAGAAGTGACCTGGGAAGAAGTAAGAGCCGCTTACGACAAGTATTATAAAGATGAATATTTTGTACGTGTTCTGGACAAGGACGTAGTTCCTCAGACACGCTGGGTAGAAGGAAGCAACTTTGCAGATGTAAACTTCAAGATCGACCCAAGAACCAACCGCATCGTTATGATGGGCGCAATTGACAATATGGTAAAAGGTGCTGCAGGACAGGCGATCCAGAACATGAACTTACTGTTCGGCCTTCCGGAGAATACAGGATTAAAGCAGATCCCGATGTTCCCATAAGATAAGCAGCCGGAAAGGAATAAAAATGGCAGGGACAATGGATATCCTGGTTCGGGAAATGACCATGGAAGATTACGATCAGGTATATAAATTATGGACGAAGATATCAGGCTTCCGTATCCGGAGCATTGATGATTCAAGAGAAGGAGTGGAGCGCTTTTTAAAGCGAAATCCAACCACCAGCGTAGTGGCAGTCCAGAACGGGCATATCGTTGGAAATATCCTCTGCGGACATGACGGACGTACCGGCTGTTTCTATCATGTATGTGTAGAAGACGGCTACCGTCATCACGGAATTGGCTACAAAATGGTACGTGCGGCGATCAAGGCCATGCAGAAAGAGGGAGTGAGCAAGATCTCCCTGGTGGCTTTTAAAGACAACCACATTGGAAATGCGTTCTGGCAGGGAATTGGCTGGACAGAACGTGAAGATTTTAACAGTTACGAGTTTATTTTAAATGAAGAGAATATTATTAGATTTGTGAAGTAAAGCAGCGCAGGGAAAAACAAACAGCTGCGAAGCAGAAAAGAGGGAATAGTATTATGAACGAAAAGATAAAAGTGATCGAAGGCGGCGTTACCGCAGCCAAAGGCTTTATGGCAGCATCTACAGCAGCAGGTATTAAATACAAAAACCGTCAGGACATGGCGATGATCTACAGCAAAGAGCCTTGTAAAAGTGCAGGAACCTTTACCACCAACCTGGTAAAAGCGGCTCCTGTAAAATGGGACAAGAACCAGGTAACAAGCGGCGCTGACGCCCAGGCAGTGATCATTAACGCAGGTATTGCAAATGCATGTACCGGTGAAGAAGGAATGGGATACTGCGCACAGACTGCAAAGGCTGCAGCAGAAACCTTAGGCGTGGCAGAGGACGGCGTTTTAGTTGCTTCTACCGGTGTGATCGGTATGCAGCTGCCAATCGACAAGATCGCAGCAGGCGTAAAGGCTATGGCGCCACTGCTTGGTGACAGCCTGGAAAAGGGAACTGAGGCTTCCAAGGCCATTATGACCACAGATACAAAGAATAAGCAGGTAGCAGTACAGATCGACATGAACGGAACCACAGTTACCATTGGCGGTATGTGCAAAGGTTCCGGTATGATCCACCCAAATATGTGCACCATGTTAAGCTTTGTTACTACAGACGCAGCGATCAGCAAAGAACTGCTTCAGGAAGCATTAAGTGAAGATATTAAAGACACCTACAACATGATCTCTGTAGACGGTGATACTTCCACCAATGATACGGTTCTCCTTCTGGCAAATGGACTTGCAGGAAATAAAGAAATCACAGAGAAAAATGAAGATTACGCATTATTCTGCGAAGCATTAAATTACATCAACGAAACTCTGGCTAAAAAAATGGCCGGTGACGGAGAAGGCTGCACCGCTTTATTTGAAGTAAAGATCGTAGGTGCAGAGACGAAGGATCAGGCGAAAGTTTTAGCAAAATCTGTTATCACCTCCAGCCTGACCAAGGCAGCTATTTTCGGACATGACGCAAACTGGGGCCGCATCCTTTGTGCAATGGGCTACTCAGGGGCACAGTTTGATCCGGAAAAGGTAGATCTGTTCTTTGAAAGCGCAGCCGGACATATGCAGATCATCAAAGACGGCGTTGCAGTGGACTACAGCGAAGAAGAGGCAACCAAGATCCTTTCTGAGCCGGAAGTTACCGCCATTGCAGACATTAAAATGGGTGATGCCCAGGCAACTGCATGGGGCTGCGACCTGACCTTTGATTATGTAAAGATCAATGCAGATTATCGTTCATAAATCAAGTTGACAGGAAAAACATGATAAAAACACTATAAAAGCATCCCAAAACATATCAGGAGGAACCACACGTGAACCTTGAACCAATGCAAAAAGCAGCGGTGCTTATTGAAGCACTGCCATACATACAGCGTTTTAACCGTAAGATCGTAGTTGTAAAATACGGCGGCAGCGCCATGGTAGACGAAGAATTAAAGAAAAAAGTCATCCAGGATGTAGTACTGCTGAAATTAGTAGGATTTAAGCCGATCATCGTACACGGCGGCGGCAAGGAAATCAGCCGTTGGGTTGGAAAAGTAGGCATGGAGCCGCATTTTGTCAATGGTCTTCGTGTAACTGATGAGCCAACCATGGAAATTGCAGAAATGGTATTAAATAAAGTAAATAAGAGCCTGGTACAGCTGGTAAATGAGCTGGGCGTTAAGGCAGTAGGCATCAGCGGTAAGGACGGTATGATGTTAAAATGCCACAAGAAGCTTTCCAAGGGAGAAGATATCGGCTTTGTAGGTGAAGTGGATAAGGTGGATCCTCAGGTCATTTATGATCTGCTAGAGAAGGACTTCCTTCCGATCATCTGCCCCATTGGCTATGATGAGAACTTCTTAAGCTATAATATCAATGCAGATGACGCAGCCTGCGCCATTGCAAGAGCTGTAAAAGCAGAAAAGCTGGCTTTCTTAACAGACGTAGAAGGTGTATACAAGGATTTTGAGGATAAGAACTCTCTTATTTCTGAAATGACCGTAGAAGAGGCGCAGGCCTTTGTAGACAGTGGAAGCTTAGGCGGCGGCATGCTTCCAAAGCTGCAGAACTGTATTGATGCCATTGAAAATGGTGTTTCCAGAGTACATATCTTAGACGGACGTATTCCACACTGCCTGCTTCTGGAGAT
>JBNMGK010000515.1:0-1229 GCA_050872205.1 Enterocloster sp. | reverse complement strand
TGTATGCAGGGAGATCTTTCCAGAGGTAGCCTGCGGATTAGACGAAGAGCGGGTCCATGTATATTATGACGACGGACTGCGTTTCCTTCGCGGAAAGAAAGCATGTTATGATCTGATCATCAATGACTCCACAGACCATTTGGACATACAGAAGGCCTTTTTACCAAGGAATTCTACGGCAGCTGCTACAAGGCGCTGCGGGATGACGGGATCATGGTGTATCAGCATGGAAGTCCCTTTTATGATGAAGATGAAGCTGCCTGCCGCAGCATGCACAGGAAAGTATACCGTTCTTTCCCTGTAAGCCGTGTGTATCAGGCCCATATTCCAACCTGCCCGTCCGGCTACTGGCTGTTCGGCTTTGCGTCAAAGAAGTATCATCCATTAAATGATCTTCAGGCGGAAAAATGGAATGAACTTCATATACCAACATGGTACTATACAACCAATCTCCACGCCGGGGCGTTTATGCTGCCAAAATATGTGGAGGACCTGTTAGAAGAGGAGGAAAAATAACAAATGAGCAGATTAATGGTGATCGGATGTGGAGGCGTAGCTTCCGTAGCAGTACATAAGTGCTGCCAGAACAGCGGTGTATTTACAGAACTTATGATCGCAAGCCGCACAAAATCAAAGTGTGATGCCTTAAAGGCACAGTTAGAAGGAAAAACAGATACTGTGATCACAACCGCCCAGGTGGATGCAGACAAGGTAGAAGAACTTGAGGCACTGATCCGCTCCTATAAGCCGGATGCAGTATTAAACGTGGCTCTTCCTTATCAGGACCTTACCATTATGGAAGCATGCCTGCGCACAGGTGTGGATTACATTGATACAGCTAATTATGAGGCCGAAAATACAGATGATCCACAGTGGAGAGCCATCTACGAAAAACGCTGCAAGGAAAAAGGATTTACCGCATATTTTGATTATTCCTGGCAGTGGGATCTGAACGACCGTTTTAAAGAGGCTGGTCTTACCGCCCTGTTAGGAAGCGGCTTTGATCCAGGTGTTACCAGTGTATTTTCTGCTTATGCATTAAAGCATTATTTTGATGAGATCCATACCATTGATATTTTAGACTGCAACGGCGGAGATCATGGTTATCCATTTGCTACCAACTTTAACCCGGAGAGCAACTTACGTGAAGTATCTGCAAACGGCTCCTACTGGGAGAACGGCCACTGGGTAGAAACTGAGCCAATGGAGATCAAGAGAGAGTATGACTT
>JBNMGK010000103.1:0-8046 GCA_050872205.1 Enterocloster sp. | reverse complement strand
GCCACAAAGCCGGATCTTAAAAAAGTATCTTCAAAAATGCAGATGATACAGAGCATCATTGAACAGGTATTTTTATATGATGAGGACGCCACAGAGGTAGAAGATTATATTTACCGGGGTATGATGGCAGGTTTAAATGATCCTTATTCTGTATATTATAATGCAGATGATTTTAAGGCTCTTCAGGACAGTACAAATGGCAGCTATTCCGGTATTGGAGCTATGCTCAGCCAGAATAAGACTACCGGACTTTGTACCATTGTAAAGGTATTTGAAGGTTCACCGGCTTTAGAAGCTGGTATGAAACCAGGGGATATTGTATACAAGGTAGGTGATACCTTAGTAGCAGGGGAAAGCCTGGATGTGCTGGTAAGCAATTATATCAAGGGCGAGGAAGGCACTGATGTACAGATCACGGTATACAAGGCAGATTCTGACAGCTATGTGGATATGACTCTTACAAGACGTAAGATCGAAGTTCCTACAGTAGAGTACCAGATGTTAGCTGACAATGTAGGTTATGTGGCAGTAAGCGAGTTTGACGCTGTGACAGTGGAGCAGTTTGAAAAAGCCATTGATGATCTGGAAAAGCAGGGAATGAAGCAGATGGTCATTGACCTTAGAAGCAATCCGGGAGGTATTTTAGACAGCGCTGTTGCCATGGTAGATTATATTCTGCCGGATGATAGGAAGGATTTTGAAAAGGGTGACGGAAAGACCCTGATCGTGTATACAGCAGATAAGAACGGAGACGGAGATACCTATACTGCTTCTGATGGCCATGAAGTAGATGTGCCTATTGCCATTTTAGTCAATGAAAACTCTGCCAGCGCTTCAGAAGTATTTACAGGGGCTTTAAAGGATTATAAAAAGGCTGTGGTTGTGGGAACCACCAGCTATGGCAAGGGCATTGTGCAGAACCTGATCCCATTGGGAGATGGATCCGCCATTAAGATCACTACCGCCCATTATTATACTCCAAGCGGCTTTGACCTTCACGGAAAGGGCATTGACCCGGATGTGGAAGTAGAGTTAGATGAGAATTTAAAGAGCCAGGCCGTGGTCACACCCCAGGAAGATAACCAGGTGCAGGCAGCAATGGAAGCGTTGAAAGAGGATTAAATAAGAAAATCTAATACGACATATTTTACAGAAAAAGGGAAGTGTCAAAAATTTGACATTTCCTTTTTTGGTGATAAGGGTCATAAAGAATATCAACTTAAATGTTAAGTTACAAATGAACGAAAATGTCTATAAATCAGTATAAATCTGGTAGCGCTCCCCCTCCTTATATGGTATAATGAGTGCAGAAAAAACAAGCGTCTGAGAAAGCAGGCAGTAGAGCACGTCAAATCAAATTCAAAGATGTTACATAAATAATGCAAAATCAAGTGCAGGAAAGACTTTGGAGTATATCATATAGATATGGGGGCGGGGAATGAAAAAGAAGATAGCAAGAGTTAACAACTATGTCATAGCTATGGGACTGTTCATATCTTCCGTGGTTTTAGCCATCATGCTTTTTTTTGGATGTGTACAGGCTTCTGTGGGAAAAAACTCCAAACAGACCATGATGAATAATGTTTCACGTCAGAGTGAACATTTACGGACTATCTTAAGTATCCATTACCAGTATTTAAATGAGATAGCAGAGGAGATGTCAAAGGAAGAAGAACTGTTTTCACAGATCAACCTGGAAACCCTGGTGACGATCCACAATAAAACGGATATGGAGCGTGTGGCACTGATCGAAACAGACGGGACTGCTCATTATGATACAGGCGATGTTAAAAGTGTAGCCCACAGGAGATATTTTAAGGAAGCCTTAAACGGACAGCAGACATTAAGTGATCCCATTGAGAGCAGTGTAGATAAGGAAGTAAGAGTTGTACTGGGAGTACCTGTTTTTAAAGAGAATGAGGTCATTGGCATTTTAGGCGGTTCTTATAATGTAACGGCTTTAAGCCATATGATGTTTGATGACCTGTTTGGAGGAAAAGGCTACAGCCTGATCACAGATAAAGACGGAAATGTGATCACCTATGACCGGGTGTATACGGAGCAGGAGAAGACAGATTTTTTCAATAATGTATTTGATTATTATGAAAATCATCATATACGCACAGCAGCAATCAAAGATATAAAAGAAGACTTTGCTGCTGGAAAAGAAGATATCCGTAGGTTTAAACTGCCTGTAGGGAAAAAGCCAAGTTATTATATGGCGTATACACCTCTTAAGATGAATGACTGGATGATCTGCTATATTGTTCCTGTGAAAGCGGCGGAAGCTTCTTACGACTTTATCCGTGAGTATGAGATCATTTTTATCGTTGTTTTCGGAATGCTGGTAGCTGCCTTTATTGGTTTCATTCTTTATAGAAACCGCAAGGAAAAGGCAAGACTTTTAAAGAGGGCCCAGAGAGATCCGCTTACTGGTTTATACAACAAGAAGACTACCCAGGACCTGATCGAGAAATATCTGGAAGAGAAGGGAGAAGAAAATTACAGCGGTCTTCTGATCATGGATGTGGATTATTTTAAACAGGTTAATGACACCTATGGACATCTGGTAGGAGATAAGGTGCTAAAGACCTTTGGACGGCTGTTGTACAGGCAGTTCCGTGAGCAGGATATTGTAGGGCGTATTGGCGGCGATGAGTTTATGGTCCTGATCCGGGGCATTGACAACATGGATATTGCAAAGAACCGTGTAAAAAAGCTGATCGAAGAGGTAAGAGCCCTTCAGATGCCGGAGTTAGATGGAAATGGTATTACTATCAGCGTTGGTCTTGCTTTTGCGCCGGATGACGGAACGAATTTTATGGAGCTTTACCGTCATGCAGATACAGCACTGTATCAGGTAAAACAGGGCGGAAGAAATGGATTTAGCGTGTATAAGAAGTATGCATAGGGCTGTTTATTGAGAAAGTAATCCGTATGGCCGGAGAATTGTTGGAAAAATTTTTCAGAGATATTGACTTGGAAAGCCCGCTGTGCTATAATTCAGCTAATTTAATACATCAAACCGTTGAAGCGGAGATAACGGCCATGATGCCTTTACAGAGAGCCTGCGTTGGTGGAAGTCAGGTAAGAAACACATAGTCAAATGGACCGCTGAGGGCGCAGTCAAAAGTGGACAGATCAGGAATTATCTGGTGTGTACGCTGAGTATTCTGCGACGTTGCAGGCAGACGTCATTTGCCGGGGATATAATTGTATCCTGCTAAGCGTTCGGTTTATACCGTGAATCAAGGTGGCACCGCGGATCATATTTTAGAGAAATTGTATTCGTCCTTGACAGAATAGGAATATTCTGTCAGGGACTTTTTTGTTGCCATTTTGGTAAAAATTCCCTGGCAGAGGACATCAAGATCATAAGGAGGTCATGCTATGAAGTTTTTACCGGAACTGGAAGAGGTGAGAAAGATCGCAGCTGAGGGAAAATACCGTGTACTGCCTGTAAGCTGTGAAATGCTTTCTGATTTTACCACGCCTATTGAAACCATGAAGATCTTAAAAAATGTTTCCACCCACTGCTATATGCTGGAGTCGGCCATGGCAAATGATAAATGGGGCCGGTACACATTTATGGGATTTGAGCCGAAAATGGAGATCACCTGTAGGGACGGGGAAATGAAAGCGGGAAGCTTTTCAGTAAAAACAGATGATCCTTCCGCTTTTTTAAGACAGATCCTGGCAGATTGTAAGAGCCCACGGCTTGACTATCTGCCTCCATTTACAGGTGGTCTGGTGGGATATTTCTCCTATGATTATCTGGGATACAGTGAACCGGCTGTAAGATGTAAGGTGGAAGATACGGAAAATTTCAAGGATGTAGACCTGATGCTTTTTGATAAGGTGATCGCTTTTGACCATGTAAGACAGAAGATCATTTTAATGGTAAATATGTCATTGGATGATGTGGAAGTGGGATATAACAAAGCAGTTATGGAACTGGAACAGTTAGCAGGGCTTTTGAAGAAAGGTGAGAAAAAGCAGGAACCGGGTGGAAAGCTTACCGGGGAGGTAACACCTTTGTTTAACAGGGAAGAGTATTGTGCCATGGTGGAAAAGGCAAAGCATTATATCCGGGAAGGAGATATTTTCCAGATCGTTCTTTCTAACAGGCTCAGTGCTCCTTTTGAGGGAAGTCTGCTGAATACTTACCGGGTGCTTCGTACATTGAACCCCTCACCTTATATGTTCTATTTTTCAGGAACGGATGTGGAAGTAGCTGGGGCTTCGCCGGAGACACTGGTAAAGCTGGAAGACGGAGTGCTGCATACTTTTCCGTTGGCGGGAACAAGGCCGAGAGGAAAGACGGAGGAAGAAGATAAGGCGCTGGAGGAAGAACTTCTGGCAGATAAGAAGGAACTGGCAGAACACAATATGTTAGTGGATCTGGGAAGAAATGATCTGGGAAAGATCAGTAAGTTTGGCTCTGTGAAGGTGGAAAAGCTTCATTCTATTGAGCGGTATTCCCATGTAATGCATATTGGTTCTACGGTGCGTGGGGAGATCGATGAAAAACATGACGCACTGGATGCCATTGAGGCTGTGCTTCCGGCAGGAACCTTATCAGGCGCTCCAAAGATCCGTGCCTGCCAGCTGATCGGAGAACTGGAAAATAACAAGCGTGGCATTTACGGAGGAGCCATTGGATATATTGATTTCACAGGAAATATGGATACCTGTATTGCCATCCGCATTGCGTATAAGAAAAATGGCAAGGTATTTGTAAGGAGCGGAGCCGGGATCGTGGCAGATTCAGACCCGGAGAAGGAGTTTGAAGAGTGCTTAAATAAGGCGAGAGCAGCATTAAAGGCACTGGAAATGGCACAGGAGGAAGAATTATGATCTTATTAATCGATAATTATGACAGTTTTTCCTATAATCTTTATCAGCTGATCGGTGAGATCGATCCGGATATTAAGGTGATCCGCAATGATGAGATGACCGTGGATGAGATACGGCAGTTAAAGCCGCAGCGTATCATCCTTTCTCCGGGGCCTGGAAGACCGGAGGATGCTGGTGTGATCGTGGATGTGGCAAAGACCCTGGGAAAGGAGATACCGGTTCTTGGTGTCTGCCTGGGGCATCAGGCAATCTGTGCTGCATTTGGGGCTGCTGTTACTTATGCTAAGGAGCTGATGCATGGGAAGCAGTCGGAGGTGACTTTTGATACAGAGTCGGTGCTGTTTAATGGGTGTCCGAAAAAGGCACTGGTAGCAAGATATCACTCTCTGGCGGCAGATCCTGAGACCATGCCTGAGGTGTTGAAAGTGACTGCAGTTACGGATGACGGGGAGATCATGGCAGTGCAGCATGTGGAGTATCCGATTTATGGGGTGCAGTTTCATCCGGAGTCTATTATGACGCCGGATGGGAAGAAGATGATAGAGAATTTCCTGAAAGGGTGATCGTCTGGTTAGCTGTGTGAACAGGGGATGATGAGAGTGGGAAGAGTGTATAGTTTTGAGATGTTTAATATGAGCAGAATATCAGGAGGTAATGATAATGATCAAAGAAGCTATTGTAAAAATCGTAAATAAAGAGGACCTTACTTATACAGAAGCATATACCGTAATGAATGAGATCATGAGCGGTGAGACCACTCCTACACAGAATGCAGCATTTCTGGCAGCTCTTTCTACAAAAAGTGCCAGAGCAGAGACGACAGATGAGATCGCAGGCTGCGCAGCAGCTATGAGAGATCATGCTACCAAAGTGGAAACAGACATGGATCTGTTTGAGATCGTTGGTACAGGCGGTGATAATGCAGGAAGCTTTAATATTTCTACCACTGCTGCACTGGTGGCTGCTGCAGGCGGTGTGAAGGTGGCAAAGCATGGCAACAGGGCGGCTTCTTCTAAGTGTGGTACAGCAGACTGTTTAGAGGCGCTGGGAGTTAATATTGAGCAGAGCCCGGATCTTTGCAGAAAATTATTGAAAGAAGTGGGAATGTGCTTCTTCTTTGCACAGAAATATCATACTTCCATGAAGTATGTAGGCGCTATCAGAAAGGAACTGGGATTTCGGACTGTATTTAATATTTTAGGACCGCTGACTAATCCGGGAACACCAACTATGCAGTTATTAGGTGTGTATGATGAGTATCTGGTTGAGCCGCTGGCAAGAGTACTGGTAAGTCTGGGTATTAAGCGTGGCATGGTGGTATATGGTCAGGATAAGTTAGATGAGATCTCTTTAAGTGCCCCTACTACCATTTGTGAGATCAGGGATGGCTGGTACAGAACTTCTGTTATTACTCCTGAGGAGTTTGGTTTTGACCGGTGTACAAAGGATGACCTTAAGGGCGGTACTCCGGCAGAGAACGCAGAGATCACACGGTCTATTTTAAGAGGAGAAAAGGGGCATAAGAGAAATGCAGTGTTGATGAATGCAGGTGCTGCGCTGTATATTGCAGGAGAAGCGGAGGATATGCAGGCTGGTATTGCACTGGCAGCAGAGCTGATCGATTCTGGAAAGGCACTGGATACACTGGAGAAACTGATTGAAGTGAGCAACGGAGAGGCAGAATAATATGACGATTTTGGATCAGCTGGCAGATCATGCCAGGGAGCGGGTTGCGTATGCGAAAGGAAATGTGTCTGCGGATGATGTGAGAAGGCAGGCTTTTGATCTTGGACGGGAGAGTGGACTGGGAAGTTTTGCTTTTGAGAAGGCGCTGGGGAAACCTGGGATCTCGTTTATCTGTGAGTGCAAGAAAGCGTCTCCTTCTAAGGGACTGATCGCGCCGGATTTTCCTTATTTGAAGATTGCAAAGGAGTATGAGGAGGCGGGAGCGGACTGTATTTCGGTGCTGACGGAGCCTAAGTGGTTTCTGGGGAGTGATGTTTATTTGAGGGAAATTGCGGAGAGTGTGAGGATTCCCTGTTTGCGGAAGGATTTTACCGTTGATGAGTATATGATCTATGAGGCGAAGGTGCTGGGGGCTTCGGCTGTGCTTTTGATCTGCTCGATTTTGTCTAAGGAGCAGTTGAAAGAATATCGGTGTATCTGTGATGAATTGGGGCTTTCTGCACTGGTGGAAGCTCATGATGAGGCAGAGGTGGAAATGGCTGTTGAAGCAGGTGCAAGGATAATTGGTGTGAACAACCGGAATTTGAAGGATTTTTCTGTGGATACGGAAAACAGCAGGAAGCTGCGCAGTATGATACCGGAGGATGTGCTTTTTGTTTCGGAAAGTGGTGTACGGGATGAGAAGGATGTGAGGAAGCTTCGGGAGATCGGGGCTGATGCAGTGCTTATTGGGGAGGCACTGATGAGGGCTGAGGATAAGAAGGGGAAGCTGGCGGTGCTGAGGAGTTGAGTATATGACCAGAGTGAAGTTATGCGGAATGATGCGGCCGGAGGATATTCTGGCGGTGAATGAGCTTAAGCCGGAGTATATTGGATTTGTGTTTGCGAAGAAGAGCCGAAGATATGTTTCTAAGGAGCAGGCGAAGGTGCTTAAGGGGATGCTGAATCCGGCTGTGAAGGCTGTGGGGGTGTTTGTGAATGAGACTGTGGAGTGTGTGGCGGATCTTTTGAATGAAGGGGTTATTGATATGGTGCAGCTTCATGGGGAAGAGGATGAGGCGTATATACGGCGGCTGAGGGAGATTGCTGGAGACAGGCTTATTATAAAGGCGGTTCGGGTGAAGTCTGAGGCGGATGTGAAGGCAGGAGAGATGTCCGGGGCTGATCTTGTTTTATTTGATGCTGGCGCCGGTGACGGGAAGGTGTTTAACTGGAAATTACTGGAAAAGGTGCAGAGACCGTTTCTTCTGGCTGGGGGACTGGATCCTGAGAATGTGGGGGATGCGGTGGAACGGGTACGGCCATTTGCAGTAGATGTGAGTTCTGGGATTGAGACGGATGGGGTGAAAGATGCTTTGAAAATGGCGAGGTTTGTGGCAGCAGTGAGGAATTGTTCCGGGAGCGATGTTTTACCGTAAGTAACGGCCTTACATATTACTTGTCATTGTCCACTGGCTTTCGACATGCACCTGCTCGCCTGTATCGGACTGTGTCCGCTACATT
>JBNMGK010000189.1:0-5399 GCA_050872205.1 Enterocloster sp. | reverse complement strand
GTATTGGTTCTGGTGCTTTTAAATATCCCCAAAGAGGGCATCTTTACCGCCGAACAGCGAAAAAAGCTCAGAAGAAAACTTATTGTCAATACTGTACTCATCACACTTCCCAGTTTATTTTTTGCTGGAATAATGGTGAAACAGGCTGACACGAACAACCAGTCCCTTACCGGATTTGAATCTACTGCAACTGTAGAAAAAATGATAGATGAAATAAATATCCTTTTCCCGGAAATTGACCATATAAAAGTAGGAACTCTGGAAACAACCGATTCCAATGGTCAGCTTATTTCCGAGCCGAATGTTCTCATATATACAAATGCAAAAATGGAGGAAAGCAAGAGAGCACGCTTGGAACAGTGGCTGAAAATTGCTTATGATCCGGATTGTATTGCAACATTTATTTATGAATGAAAGGGGGATCATAAAAATGAAAAGTTCTGATTTTCCCTATCCTCATTTCCCGAAGAATGCGCCAGGGAACGGGTTATTATGGGGCAGGAATGTGTAAAATGGATGGAGGAGGTCTGGTAAATATCTTATGGATTACATAAAAGAAGCGAAAAAACTTGGTTTTTCAAATGTGGCAATCATGGATACACAAAAACTTGTGTTTAAACCTGAATACCGGAAATTTTGTGAAGAAAATCAATGTGGATGTTACAATGTAAATCCCGCTTGTCCACCGGAAAGCGGAACTGTAGAATCCATGAAACAAAGAGCGTTAACCTACGAAAAGGCGCTTATTCTTCAGACTATACAAAGCAAGGATATGGACTACAAGATGGCAAAGCTTGCCCACAATAAACTCACTGAACAGCTGGCCTCCCAAATAAGGGAATCTGGAAATACTGACCTGCTGATCATGTCTGCCGGTCCCTACAAGCATCACTCCTGCATGTCCGCCTACTGTGTCGATGCACAGGAAATGGCCGATGCCGTGGGAATGGTCTGCTGGGGAACCGATGATAAAATACGATATTTCTCACAGATTCTTTTTCATCCAAGGAAAGATTGCTTTTAATATGCTCCGTACAGAGCCTTTTTTCATACTCCAGAACAATTTTCCAGTCCTGGAGTATGGTTTTCCTCGTAAGCAATATACAAGGGAGGATGTATTATTCTTTATCTTAAGAGGGAAGCTTCCTGGTTGCAGTAAATACATCTATATTTTCCACTGGAGGACAGTTTGAAGATGTGCTCACAGTTTGCTTCCGTACTGGTAATGCAGCGGGGATTTTTGCATTTGATTACATTCTTTAACGTTTTTGGCGGAACAGGGTGGTATTTTTTTACCACCTTTCCATCACGGATCACGATCAGCGTGACACCCTCATTTAAGTAACCAAGGACTTCCAGACGCTTAGGCTCTGTAAGCCCCTCTATTTTAATCAGGTCTTTGCAGCCGTATTTTTCACTTCTTACAGACTGCAAAAGGGCAACGGACTGCTTCTGGGAATCCAGTTCCAGAAGCTTGTAAATATCCATTCCTTTTCCAGCCGGGATATGATCGATTACAATTCCGTTTTGGATAGATTCAATCTTTAACATTACAGCACCGTCCTTCCTGTCAGCGGATCCGGGATTTCAAGCAGGGCCATGATCAGAGCCATACGGATATATTTTCCGTTCTGCACCTGGTCAAAATAAGCGGCTCTTGGATCCTTGTCCACGTCCGTGGCAATCTCGTCCACCCTTGGGAGAGGATGGAGAACCGGCATATCCGGCTGTGCCAGATTTAATTTTTCCCGATTTAAAATATAGGTATCTTTTAACCGGACATAATCTTCCTCGTTAAAGAAACGCTCTTTTTGAACCCTTGTCATATAGAGCACGTCCAGCTTGGGAAGGGTTTCCTCCAGGCTGGTGACTTCTTTGTAAAAAGAATGGTTTGGCTTTAATGTCTCTTCCATCACGTAATCCGGGATCTTAAGTTCCTCCGGGGAGATGAAGTAAAACTCGTTTCCAGGATGACGTACCAGGCTGTTTACCAGGGAATGTACGGTGCGTCCAAATTTCAGATCCCCGCAGAAGCCAACTGTCAGATGATCCAGATGGCCTTTTCTCTGACGGATAGTCATAAGGTCAATCAGTGTCTGGGTTGGATGGTTATGCCCGCCATCCCCGGCGTTAATAACAGGCACCGTGGCATACATGGAAGCGCGAAGGGGAGCGCCTTCCTTGGGATGGCGCATTGCAATGATATCTGCATAGCAGCTTACCACCCGGGCGGTATCCGCTACCGTTTCTCCTTTTGTAGCACTGGACTGCTCGGCACCGGCAAAGCCGAGGGCCTTTCCGCCAAGGCTTAGCATGGCAGATTCAAAGGAAAGGCGGGTTCTGGTACTTGGCTCGTAAAAAAGAGTGGCAATCTTTTTCCCATCTGCCACATGGCTGTACACTTCCGGATTTTCTGCAATGCGGTCTGCCAGATCCAGAACTTTTGTAGTTTCTTCAAGGGTAAAATCAAGTGGATCGATCAAATGTCTCATAACCAGGCTCCTTTTGTTAAAAACTGATCCCGTCTGGCTCCAACGGAAATAAACTGGATCTCATGGTTCAAAAGCTGTTCCAGAATACAGATGTAGGCTTTGGCATTCTCCGGAAGCTCTTCATACGTCCGGCAGCCGGAAATATCGCATTCCCAGCCCGGGAGCATTTCTATTACGGGCACAAAGCTGTCCAGTTCGTCCATAGGATCAAAATCCATGGTCACAACACCGTCACGTTTGTAGCCTGTGATCACGGGTATCTCTTTCATGGAACTTAAGACATCCATTTTGGTAAGTGCGATCTGATCTACATTCTGGCATTTTAATCCATAACGGCTGGCTACGGCATCAAAGGGTCCTACCCTGCGGGGACGGCCTGTGGCAGCACCATATTCACCGCCTGCTTTTCGAAGCTCTTCTTCCCATGTATCGGACATTGCTTTTTCTGCTACAAAAGGACCTGCACCAACACAGGTAGAATATGCTTTTAAAACGCCCACCACATGATCCAGGGATTTTCCCGGAATTCCGGCACCGATCGGGCCATAGGCAGAAATGGTAGAGGAACTTGAGGTATAGGGGAAAATACCATAATCAATATCCCTCATGGCGCCAAGCTGGGCTTCCAGCACTACCTTTTTGCCCTCTGACAGTGCCTGTTCCAGAAACTCACCCGTGTCCGCAATATAGGGACCAAAGAGTTCTGCCTGTTCCTCACACCAGGTAAGAAGTGCAGGGTAGGACATGGGCTCCTGATGATAGCAGCCTGCAAGCTCCAGGTTCTTTGCCTCCAGCATAGTTTTTAATCTGGCTTTTACGGAATCCTCTTTTAAATGAAGCAGATCCCCAAGACGAAGGGTTTTCTTACGGTACTTGTCACTGTAGGCGTAGGCGATTCCACGGCGGGTAGAGCCAAAGGCGCTGCCGGTTTTTGCCAGCCGGTTTTCTTCTAACTCATCCTGTACCTTATGCCATGGCATGGAGATCGTGGCACGCTTTGAAAGCTTCAGATGATCCGGTGTAACCCGGATTCCTTTTTTCTCTATTTCATGGATTTCCCGGGAAAGATGTTCCAGATCGACTACCATTCCGTCCCCGAGGACACATACCACACCTGGATGTAAGATACCAGATGGGAGAAGATTTAAGACAAACTTACCCTGGTCGGTGACCACTGTGTGACCTGCGTTGTTGCCGCCCTGGTAGCGGACTACCACATCTGCCTGCTCCGCTAAAAGATCGATCACACGTCCTTTTCCTTCATCGCCCCAGTTTATACCGGTTACTGCTGTAAGCATTAGTTCCTCCTTTGAAAACTGTCCGGGCTGCCATATTACAATGAACAGCTTTTTTCCCCGTCACAGCGTTCTTTTTTATTCGGGTACATAATACGCTTGACGTAGGAATAAGTAAAAACTATAATTGATATAACTGGAATAAATATATGATATGTCAAATGAGAAGGAAAAATATTATGGACGTAAATTTCGAATATTACAAGATCTTTTATTATGTGGCAAAATACCACAACTTTACCAAAGCGGCCCAGGCTTTAAACAACAGCCAGCCTAACATCACCCGGGCCATGAACTGTCTGGAACAGCAGCTGAATACCACTTTATTTATCCGCACTAACCGCGGGGTACAGCTTACCCCGGAAGGAGAGCGGCTTTATACCCATGTGCTTGGTGCAATGGAGCAGTTCCAGGCTGCAGAAGAGGAGCTGGCGGACAGTTCCGGGCTTTCCCACGGAAGTGTAGCCATTGGCGCCAGCGAAACTGCCCTGAATATTTTTCTGTTAGACAAATTAAAAAACTTCCATATGACTTATCCGGGAATCCGGCTGAAGCTTTATAACCATTCCACCCCGGAAGCCATTGAATCCGTAAAAAGTGGAAAGATCGATTTTGCAGTAGTTTCCACTCCGGCAGAGGAGGATTCCCCGTTGAAACAGATCATGCTCATGCCCTTCCAGGAGATCCTGGTTGGCGGTACCACGTTTACAGCCCTTGGAAGCCAGGAGCTTTCCCTTCGGGAGGTAAAGAACTATCCGCTGATTTCTCTTGGACGGGAAACTATGACCTATAAATTTTACAACAGTGTATTTTTATCCCATGGCCTGGATCTTTCCCCGGATACGGAAGCTGCCACTGCGGACCAGATCCTGCCGCTGGTAAATTGCGAACTTGGCCTTGCCTTTTTGCCTCAGCCAATGGCAGCACCATCCCTTCTGAAAAAAGAAATCGTACAAATTCCACTAAAAGAAGAAATCCCGGAGCGCCAGATCTGCCTGGTATATGACAGCCAGCATCCTATGGGAGCCGCGGCAAGGGAGTTGAAAAACACCATTGTGTCTGGGCGGCGTTAAAGCCAGCACCTGGATAGAACGAGCAGAACGTCACCTTCAGCCCGCGTCCTTTGATATGACAGACATAAAAATATGATATGAAAGAGAAATCTTTCATCCTCTTGCGGTATGACTATAACAATGCTATAATCCCTCCCGAAAAGAGATAAGTACAGCTCTCATCATGATCCAAACAGAAAAAGAGGCGTTTTAGTATGAAAACAGTTTTACCAAGAGAACAGGCTGTAGAAGATATTTTTTCCAAAATCCTGGCTTCCCCGGAGGCATCAGGAAGACTTCGTGAAGTATTTTACCAGTATCTGGATGATGAACATATGTTGGTGGATGAGAATCCGGACCACTTTTTACAGGTATTATTTCACGCTTACCAGAATGGGGATGTGAGTGCACTTCTTCTGGAATTGTGCGGAAAAAGTATGTTTGATCTGCTCCGCGAAGCCTATCTGATCCCAAGAAAATTCCATGGAAAGGCAGGAGAGAACCCAGTTCTTCTTACAAATGTGGAGGGAGAGCTTCTTCCAGAAGCTGAAAAGATGGTT
>JBNMGK010000305.1:0-3633 GCA_050872205.1 Enterocloster sp. | reverse complement strand
CTGTTACATGATCATAGGCGTTTTCAATGGAACCATAAGCCGCGATCAGACTGGTAGCCGTTTTCTCTCCAATAGAAGGAACGCCGGGAATATTATCAGAGGTATCTCCCATCAGGGCTTTTACATCAATAAATTCCGTTGGTGTCACCTGATATTCCCGTTTTACATCATCTGGGTAATAGTCATAAATGTTGGTAGTTCCCCGGCTGGTCTTTGGGATACGGATCTTAATGTGCTCATCTGCCAACTGTAAAAGATCGCGGTCTCCGGAAACTATGGAAACTTCAATGCCTTCTGCCTGGCAGCGTTTTGCTACTGTTCCTAAAATATCATCTGCCTCATACCCTTCCAGCGTAAGGATAGGAATGTTCATAGTCTGAAGAGCTTCCTTCATCAAGGGAACCTGTTCCCGCAGTTCTTCCGGCATGGGTTTTCTGGTGCCCTTATAGGCATCATACATTTTATGACGGAAAGTAGGTGCTGACAGGTCAAAGGCTACTGCCAGGTGGTCTGCCTTTTCTTCTTCTAATATCTTGAACATAATATTTAAAAAGCCGTAAACTGCATTGGTGTGCAGTCCTTCTGCATTGGTCAGATCCGGAACTCCATAAAAGGCCCGGTTTAAAATACTATGTCCATCAATAAGTACCAGTTTATTGCTCATAATTATATAAGTCCTTTTCTTTAATAGGTGAAACGATACACAGCACAGCCTTTCTTACAGCTAGAGTCCGGTCTGGCTCCAGATGCGCACCTGCATGATCAGTATCATAAATACAGACCAGAAGCACAGGGTATTTACTGCATATATGGCATTTTGTAAAAGCTTTAGCGTATGGATCCTCTGGCGCGAGACTTCCAAAGCAGTCTCTAAAGCACCTTTAATATTATAAGTGCCTGTTCCTTCATCCAGCTGACGGATACCTACGTCTACTGTAAAGTATATCTCAAGTTCCTCTCTGCAATCCGGGCAATGATCAATATGCTCTACAAATGCCTTTAATTCTTCATCTGTTATGCTGCCATTGATATAGGGCATGACAAGACGTTCTGCCTCCCTGCAGGTCATGGCAGTCACCTCCTCTTACAGTCAAAACAACTGTACAAATTGAAATTGTACGATCCAGCTATCATCATACACTAAAAGGACCGCTTTTTCAATGCGGTCTTTTCAGGTCTATATCATTACAAAACTTATTTTGGAAACTGCTTGCAAAAACAAAAAGCATATGATAGAATAAATAACGTTGTGAAGGTAAGCCGGCGTGTCGGAATGGCAGACGATGCAGACTCAAAATCTGTTGCGGGTAACCGCGTGCGGGTTCAAGTCCCGCCGCCGGCATTACACCCTTGGCAGGGAGAAACCTTGGAAATGGCGTGGCAAGCGTTATTTTCAAGGTTTTTTTCTATATAAAAATGTTCTACAAGTCCAGCTTTTTTCCTGCCGATCACATTTTTCAATTCTTTTTGTGTAAGCCCGCCGTTAAAATACATACGGGCCATATCCATAGGTGCGCTGCCTACTGCAGCGATCAGTTCAAGATATGTCATTTTACAGTCCTCCCGTTTTTATCCTGCGTGACAGAGTTTTTGACACGCTCTAATACTATATGCAGGGGCATGAAAATGTATGACTGTTATTTCTTCATGAATTTGTAAGCATTTCTTCAAACCAGGTCCATGAAAATAAGGTAAAATAAATAAGAATTAAAAAATTCTTTTACAGCAGAAAGCAACATAATTTACAAAGGAGGGATCAACCATATGGATACCAATAAAAAAATCATCATCGGTGCTGTAGGGGCTGCTGTGGTGATCGGAGCAGCTTCCATCGGGCTGATACTTGGCCGTGCTCCAGCTGATACAGACCTTTCTACCATACATACCCAGGCTGCTTCTACTGTCCAGGAGACAACAGCAGAAACGCCTCAGGCTGTGGAAAGTTCTTCACCTGAGGAAAGCGAAAGTGTGAAAGAGGCTTCAACAGGTATCAGCGTACAGTTAGAAACCTATACTTCTGGAAACATTTCCATTCAGTACCCAGTAGTGGATCAGCTGGGAGACAGCGCAAAACAGGATTCTATCAATGAACTTTTAAAGACAAATGCCCTTTCCATCATCCAGGCAAATGCTCTGGACGAAACCAAGGATACCCTTACTGTAAAATGTGAGGTGATCTCTGCAGACCGCAAACGCCTTACCGCTGTTTATAAAGGCGACCGGATGAATGAGGGAGCTGCTTATCCTGTCAGTATCTTTTATACCAATACAGTGGATTTAAACCAGATACGGAATCTCGGTCTGTCTGATTATACAGATGGATATACCATGGCTGGTTATGTTTTAAGTGACGATGTGGAGTTTCTGGGGATCACCCAGGAACAGAAAGAGGCATTTTTAGAGTATCGCGACAGTTTAGATATAGATATTCTTACAGAAGTATTTAACGGAGCAGATTTCCCTCTTGCATCAGAAGATGCATGGCCTGAATCTTTCAGCTATGAAAATCATGGAACCATATGCTTTTCTGTTCCAGTGCCTCATGCTTTAGGAGATTATGTGATTGTAACTTTTAATCCTTCTACCAAGTAAACATTGCTATAATTGGTTCTTTCAGTTATAATAAAGGACAGAAAAGGCAGACAAGTATCTGTCTTATACAACACGAATAAGGAGCAGCAAAAAACTATGGAAAATGTAATCATTTTTGATCATCCTCTGATCCAGCACAAGATCTCTATTTTAAGAAAAAAAAGTACCGGAACCAATGAATTCCGCGCACTGATTGAAGAGATCGCCATGTTAATGGGATATGAGGCTTTAAGAGATCTTCCTTTGGAAGATGTAGAAGTTGAGACACCAATTGAAACCTGTATGACACCTATGATCGCAGGCCGCAAGCTGGCAGTCGTACCTATCTTAAGAGCTGGCCTGGGTATGGTAAACGGCATCCTGGCACTGGTTCCAAGTGCAAAGGTTGGACATATTGGTCTTTACAGAGATGAAGAAACCCATGAACCTCACGAATATTACTGCAAGCTTCCAGATCCTATTGAGGAACGCACCATCGTAGTTACCGATCCTATGCTGGCAACCGGCGGTTCTGCTATTGCAGCTGTTAATTTTATCAAGCAGCATGGCGGAAAGAAAATTAAGTTTATGTCTATCATAGCAGCTCCAGAAGGTCTTAAGAGACTTCAGGAAGCACATCCTGACATCCAGATCTATGTTGGACATCTTGACAGATGCTTAAATGAAAATGCCTACATCTGCCCTGGTCTTGGAGATGCCGGCGATCGTATTTTCGGAACAAAATAAAGTGAGAAACAATAAACCCCGCCGATTTGGCGGGGTTTTGCATATTATATACTCACGAACCTGCGCTTACGCGCTCTACTGCCCGCTTTCGCGGGCGGTTCGTTCGTTAATGGCTTGCAAAAAGCAAATGTCTGTTACCGCAGCCACTTGTTTTTTGCTGCGCACATTACATTATTTCACAACTCTTGGTTTTCTGGTTGCTCTTTTCTTTGGTGCTGGAGCCTCTTCACGGTTTTCTTTTTCTACGATGTTATCCTGGCTCTTGTAGATGGAATGAGCAGCAACACAGCCTCTTACGCTGGATAATGGGTAGAT
>JBNMGK010000476.1:0-1744 GCA_050872205.1 Enterocloster sp. | reverse complement strand
GAAGGAAAGAGCAACCGTCTGGTAGCTTACAAGCATGGTGAGTTTGTGGATTACGATATCCAGGAAGCACTGAATATGAAGAAGGATATTCCGGAGTCTCAGTATGAGATCGCAAAGCTGCTGGCAAGATAATAAAAAAACTGGTTTGCCAGCTGTATGATAAGAATAATAAAGTCCGCCGTTACCGGTATTGCCGGTGCAGCGGACTTTAATGTGCACAGAGAAATCTTCGAATGCGTCACTGGCGCATTCTCGATATGCATGGCAAAACAAGCGGCTGCGAAGCAGACATTTGTTTTTCACAAGCCATTAACGAAGATTCCGCCTGCGTAAGCAGACAGTAGAGCGCGTCAGCGCGGGGAATCTGAGTGTGGTGGTGAAATAGAAAGGGAAAATAATATGACAGATAAAGTGGTGCTCTGCGGAGCCAATTCCTATGAGCAGAAATACTATTTCAACGAAGAGTTCCAGTCCCTTCCCCAGTCTGTAAAAGACGAACTGCACATTATGTGCGTTATTTTTACAGAGGATGTAGGCGGTATCCTTACTATGGAGTACGATGAAAAGGGAAATCTGGATTTTAAGGTCATTTCCGAAGAGGGAGATTATCTCTTTGATGAGATCGGAAGTGTATTAAAGATCAAGGAATACCAGGAGACAAAGAAAGATCTTCTGGAAGCCTTAGAGCTTTATTACAGAACCTTCTTCTTAGGGGAAAATGTAGACTGGGAAGAGGAAAAAGAGGACCGGGAAGGCGACGATAAGGGAGAAACAGATGAAGTTTAAGATCGGTGATACCCTTTTAGATAACAACGTATTTCTGGCACCTATGGCAGGCGTGACAGATCTGCCTTTCCGCCTTTTGTGCAGGGAACAGGGCGCAGGCATGTCAGTGACAGAAATGGTCAGTGCCAAAGCTATTTTATATAAAAACAAAAATACAAAAGAGCTTCTGGCAGTAGACCCGGCAGAAGGCCCGGTGTCTGTGCAGCTGTTTGGCTCTGATCCTGAGATCATGGCAGCCATCGCAGCCCAGATCGAGGATGGGCCCTATGTTGCCATTGATGTAAATATGGGATGCCCGGTGCCAAAGATCGTCAATAACCATGAAGGCTCTGCCTTGATGAAAGATCCGGCCCAGGCAGAAAAAGTACTTACCGCCATGGTGAAGGCAGTGAAAAAGCCGGTGACTGTAAAATTCCGTAAAGGTTTTAATGACCAGAATATCAATGCCGTAGAATTTGCCAAAATGGCAGAAAGCTGCGGGGTAGCTGCTGTGGCAGTCCATGGCCGTACCAGGGAACAGTATTATTCTGGAAAGGCAGACTGGGACATTATCCGCCAGGTAAAAGAGGCAGTAAAGATACCGGTGATCGGAAACGGAGACGTATTTACACCGGAGGATGCAAAAAGACTGTTAGATGAAACGGGCTGTGATGGCATTATGGTAGGCAGAGGAGCCAAGGGAAATCCCTGGATCTTTAAGCGTATCACCCATTATCTGGAAACAGGTGAACTGCTGCCGGGACCTACCCTTATGGAAGTGCGGGATATGATCCTGCGCCATGGAAAGATGCTGACTGAGTACAAGGGTGAGATGATCGCCATGCGGGAAATGCGCAGCCATATGGCATGGTATACAAAGGGAATGAGAAATTCCGCAGCCCTGCGCTGTGAGATCAACCAGGTGGAGACCTTAGAAGGCCTGGCACAGCTTTTAGAGAAGCGGATGGAAGCAGAATAG
>JBNMGK010000511.1:0-1245 GCA_050872205.1 Enterocloster sp. | reverse complement strand
TGTATTTTTTGTTATTTTGTCGTGTTTTCTGAACTGTGCAGTTCATTATTCGTGCAGTTTTGCTACTTTTTCTCAACTACCGGTCTTTTCACACCAGTCATGATAGCTTTTTCACTACATTTCTTTGATCACTGCTTCCAGTCTCTTAACCATTTCGTCTACATCCCTCTTTTCAATGATCAGAGGCGGAACAAAACGGATAATGTTGGCACCAGCACTGATAAGCACCAGCTTCTGCTCTAATAATGCCTTGGATACGATCGGGCCTACAGGAACTGTAAATTCCAGTCCCTGGATCAGGCCTGCGCCACGGTGGTCTTTTACCACATCATACTTATCTTTTAAGCCTTCCAGCTTTTCATACAGATAAGCGCCAACTTCCTTTACATGATCTACAATGTGGCGTTTTTCAAAGATATCCAGAACTGCGTCTGCAGCAGCTGTTACCAGTGGATTTCCGCCATAGGTAGTTCCGTGGTCACCTGGAACCATAGCAGTAGCTGCCTTGCCGCAGGCTAAAAATGCACCAATAGGAACACCATTTCCCAAAGCCTTTGCAACAGTCATTACATCTGGTTTTACACCATATTTCTGCCATGCAAACATTTCTCCGGAACGTCCCATACCACACTGGATCTCATCTAAAATAAGGAGCATATCATGCTCATCGCAGAGAGCACGGACACCCTTTAAGAATTCTTCTGTTGCAGGATAGATACCGCCTTCGCCCTGAATGGTCTCCATAATGATAGCGCAGGTCTTATCTGTGATCTGTGCCTTTACGCTGTCCAGATCATTAAAGTTGGCAAAACGTACACCTGGAAGCAGTGGATTGAACGGGGTTCTGTAATGTGCATTTCCAGTTACAGACAAAGCGCCTATACTTCTGCCATGGAAGGAATGGTTCATGGCAATGATCTCACCGGTCATGTCCACTTCTTTTTCCTCACAGCCATCGCAGCCGTCTCCCATGGTCTCATGAAGCTTATTGTAATGATATCTCTTTGCGATCTTTAATGCGCCTTCAATCGCCTCTGTACCGCTGTTGGTAAAAAATACCTTATCCATTCCGGATACCTTTAACAGCTTTTCACCTGCGCTGATAGAAGGCTGGTTGTAAAACAGATTGGAAATATGGGTCAGCTTGTCCATCTGGGCCTTTACTGCATTTGTATACTCTTCGTCACAGTATCCCAGTCCCATAACTGCAATACCTGCACCAAAATCCAGATATTCATTTCCTTC
>JBNMGK010000254.1:0-4251 GCA_050872205.1 Enterocloster sp. | reverse complement strand
TGTAAATGCAGACCATATCTTTATCCTTCCTAATAATAAGAACATTATCATGGCTGCAAACCAGGCAAGAGATTTAACTGAGGACAAGGAGATCATCGTTATTCCTTCAAAGACAGTTCCTCAGGGCATCACTGCTTTAGTAAACTTTATGCCGGATCTTACTTCCCAGGAGAATCTGGAAAATATGACTGCTGAAATGGAGCGTGTAAAAACAGCCCAGATCACCTATGCAGTACGTACTACCAATATTGATGGTATGGACATTGAAAAAGGTGACATCATGGCTATTGGTGACAAGGGCATGTTAGCAGTAGAACATACCCCGGAAGAAGCAGCAAAGGCAGCTTTAAAGGCAATGTTAGATGAAGACAGTGAACTTGTAACCATTTATTACGGCTGCGATGTAAAGGAAGAGGACGCTGAAAAGTTAAGAGAAGAAGCAGAAAAAGAATTCCCGGATAAGGAATTAGAGTTTCAGTATGGCGGACAGCCGATCTACTACTATATGATCTCTGCTGAATAAAAGGAGAAAAGACTATGAACGAAGATTTCAGAATGGAACAGGGCTATAGAGAACAGGCTTATGGGGAAAGCCTTGGCAGATACACAGCAAAAACATTTGGCTGGATGTTTATCGGCCTTCTTATTACCTTTGGTGTAGCAATCGGAATGTATATGACGGACGGATTGTATTATGTAAGTCAGGTGCCGGGCTGGTATTATATCTTATTTATTGCAGAGATCGGTATTGTAGTATACCTGTCTGCACGGATCAACCAAATGACAGTGGGAACAGCGAGAACCATGTTTTTCCTGTATGCAGCTGTAAACGGTATCGTATTCAGCGTGTACTTCCTGGTATTTGATGTATTATCCTTATGGATGGCATTTGCTATTACCGCTGCATTTTTCGGCGTTATGGCGCTGATCGGATATTTCGGAAATATCAACTTTTCCGCGCTGCGTCCATTTATGATGGCAGGACTGATCTTTTTAGCAGGCTTCTGGCTGTTAGCTATGTTTATTGATCTGTCTGCGTATGAGACCATTGTATGCGCTATCGGTATTTTCGTTTTCCTGATCGTGACTGCTTATGACGCAAAGAAGATCCAGGCATTCTACAGCTACTATGGAAATGTACCGGAAATGGCAGCAAAATCTTCTATTTTTGCAGCATTACAGCTGTATCTTGATTTTATTAATCTGTTTGTTTACCTTCTTCGTTTTGTGGGAAGAAGACGCAAGTAATGTAACTCATGAACCCCGCGCTGGCGCGCTCTATTGTCTGCTGGCGCAGACGGTTCATTCGTTAATGGCTTGTGAAAAACAAATGTCTGCTTCGCAGCCGCTTGTTTTTCACTGCACACATTAAAGTAAGGGGAGAAAAATATGTTAATAGGAGCATTAGAAGCAGGCGGAACAAAAATGGTGTGCGCACTGGGAAAAGAAGATGGAACCATTTTAGATCAGATTTCTATTCCCACTACTACACCGGAAGAGACAATTCCAAAGATCACAGCGTACTTCAAAGATAAGGGGATTGAAGCGCTGGGCGTTGGTGCTTTTGGACCAGTGGGAGTAGATCCGAAGGCAGACAACTATGGATATATCCTGGAAACTCCAAAATTAGCATGGAGAAACAAGGATCTTCTTGGCGGCCTTAAAAAAGAACTGAACGTTCCTATGGGAATTGATACCGATGTCAATGGTTCCTGTCTGGGAGAAGTGACCTACGGCTGCGCTAAGGGACTGGACAGTGTGATCTATATCACCATTGGAACAGGCATTGGTGTAGGTGTATGGGCAAACGGTGGTCTTCTTCACGGTATGCTTCATCCGGAAGGCGGACATATCCTGTTAAACCGTCATCCAGAGGATGAAAAAGGTGGTATCTGCCCAAATCATCCAAACTGTTTTGAAGGCTTTGCAAGCGGTCCTTCTATTGAGGCCAGATGGGGAAAGAAAGCCATTGAGTTAAAGGATAACGAAAAGGTCTGGGAGATTGAAAGCTATTATATTGCACAGGCGATCACAGACTATATTATGCTCCTTTCACCCCAGAAGATCATTTTAGGCGGTGGCGTTATGCATCAGGAGCAGCTGTTTACCATGATCCGTGAAAAAGTAAAGACTATGGTAGCAGGATACATTAATACAAAGGAACTGCAGGATATTGACAACTACATTGTTCCTGCAAGCCTTCATGACGACCAGGGAATCATGGGCGCCATTAAATTAGGTTTAAATGCATTAGAACGGGAGAAAGCATGATAAACAGCAACAAAGAACCCGTTAGTTCCCTGAAGGGGATCGGAGAGAAAACCGGCAAATTATTTGAAAAACTGGGGGTCATCACAATTGATGACCTTCTTTCCTATTATCCCAGAGCTTACGACACCTATGAACCGCCAGTGCCAGTAGGTCAGTTAAAAGAGCAGATGGTCATGAGTGTGGCAGCTGCCCTTCCAAAGCCGCCGGACCTTCTGCGTACAGGAAAGATCCAGATGGTTTCAGCCTATGTGCGTGATATGACCGGTGTGCTGCAGTTAGCCTGGTATAACATGCCTTATATGCGGGCAAATATTAAAAGCGGCCAGATGTATGTATTCCGGGGAAAAGTGGTAAGAAAACGGGGCCGTCTGATGATGGAACAGCCGGAGGTCTTTACAGAAGAAGCCTACGAAAATGTGGTGGATTCCATGCAGCCGGTGTATGGACAGACAAGAGGACTCAGTAATAAAACCATTGTAAAAGCAGAAAAACAGGCATTGGAAAACAGGCAGATGAAGCGGGAGTATATGCCTGCTTTTTTACGCAGAAAATATGAACTGGCAGAAATTAATTATGCCTTAGAGCATATTCATTTTCCAAGAGACCAGAAGGAGCTGCTTTTTGCCAGAAAACGCCTTGTATTTGACGAGTTTTTCATGTTCTTAGTAGGCGTGCGCCGGTTAAAGGAAAGCAGGGAAGGAAAGAAAACAGAGTTTGTGATCCGGCCGGGGGAAGAGACAGGGCGTTTAAAGGAATCACTGCCTTATGCCCTGACCTCTGCCCAGGAGCGTACGTTACAGGAAGTATTTTCAGATCTTCAAAAGGGCTGCGTAATGAACCGTCTGGTCCAGGGTGATGTAGGTTCCGGTAAAACAGTCATTGCCATTCTGGCACTTCTTGCAGCTGCGGAAAATGGATATCAGGGCGCGCTGATGGTGCCTACAGAAGTGCTGGCAAGACAGCATTTTGAGTCTATTACGAAAATGTTTGAAAGCTGTGGCATTGATAAAAAAGTGGTTCTGATCACTGGCTCCATGACAGCCAAAGAAAAGCGGATCGCCTATGAGAAAACAGCTTCCCATGAGGCGGATATTATTATCGGTACCCATGCGCTGATCCAGGAGAAAGTGGTCTATGATAAGCTGGCTCTGGTGATCACCGATGAGCAGCACCGCTTTGGTGTTGGTCAGAGAGAGCTGTTAAGTGAAAAAGGGGAAACTCCTCATGTACTGGTTATGAGTGCAACACCCATACCACGTACTCTGGCTATTATTTTGTATGGGGATCTGGATATTTCCGTGATCGATGAGCTCCCAGCAGGCCGCCAGGTGATCAAAAACTGTGTAGTAGATACCAGTTACCGGCCAAAAGCCTATGCCTTTATAGAAAAACAGGTAGAAGCAGGCCGCCAGGCTTATGTAATCTGTCCCATGGTAGAAGCCAGTGAGATGATCGAAGGGGAAAATGTTCTGGATTATTCAAAAACACTGCGGGATGCGCTGCCGGAGACTATTAACGTTGAGTATCTTCACGGAAAAATGAAGGCAAAAGAGAAAAACAAGATCATGGAACGGTTTGCAGCAGGAGAGATCCAGGTCCTTGTATCCACTACGGTTATTGAGGTTGGCGTGAATGTGCCAAACGCCACGGTAATGATGATCGAAAACGCAGAGCGCTTTGGTCTGGCACAGCTGCACCAGTTAAGAGGCCGCGTAGGACGAGGCAGCCACCAGTCTTATTGTATCATGGTCAATGGTTCCGGCGGAAAAGATACCATGGAGCGGCTGGATATCTTAAACCGCTCCAATGACGGCTTTTATATTGCATCAGAGGATCTGAAACTTCGTGGCCCGGGAGATATTTTCGGTGTGCGCCAGAGCGGCGATCTGGAATTTCGTATTGGTGATGTATTTACAGACGCCAATCTGTTAAAGCAGGTTTCCGAAGAAGTCAATGAGATACTGGATGATGACCCGGAAC
>JBNMGK010000436.1:0-2131 GCA_050872205.1 Enterocloster sp. | reverse complement strand
GTGATAGCCCTTATATTGTCCCGAAATTAAGTAGGAATAGATCAGTTCCTGTCCTGAAAAAGGAAGCCTGTCAATTTCATCGAAGAAAAGGATACCGCCGTTTGCTTTTGCAAGCCAGCCTTTTCCATCTTCGCTTCCGCAGAGGGCAAGTGCGAATTTTTCTTCATTCTGGGCATATTCAGAGCAGTCTACTGTGATGTAGGGCGGGAGAGAAGCTGCGCCTGCAGTTCCAAGGACCCGTTCGTTTACAGCGTATTCATACATCAGCCTGGAAAGATAGGCTTTTCCGGTTCCACCAGCACCGTTAAACAGGGCCGGAAGTCCGTTAGGCGGATATTTAACAGCTGCTTTGCACTGCTCGATACAGGAACTTAAACTCAGGTAATAACCGATGGCTTTCTGAAAATCTCTTTTCTTTTCATCGCTTCGGCATTTTCGCTGAAAATCGTCCATACCGGAGAATACGCAGGTTTCCAGGACTACCTGGGCTTCGCGTTCAACATTTTTCTTATGGAAGAAATAAACGGGACGTGAGTTGACCTTAATGGCCCGCTCTTCTTTTACCAGCTCGTTCAGATACTGACTGGCCAGATTACGGGAAATGTTCAGGGATTCGCTGATATGGTTCGCCGTAAAATATTTCAGATCTTTCAGGGCATAACCCCGGCTTATTTTTTCCAGGTAAAGATAGAGTTCTTCTTTTGTGCTGAGCATGTACATGATCTCCTGTTTGTTGATTTGGATTTGATTTCTTCGCGCGTGTTTTATGTCTACCTGATTACATGGCTTATTATACAAAAAAATGGATGAAAGGGAATAGGTTTTGGACGATTTCGCCAGTGGGGAGTGGGTTTCGTCAGTATGGGTGAGGAAAATGGGGAGCGGTCAGGAGTGGGGGAATGGGGTTCGACACTAGGATTGACACTTTTTAATGCTGAATGTGTGTTATAATGAGCGCAGAGAAAAACAAGCGACGCCAAAGGCGGCATTTGTTTTTCACAAGCCATTAACGAAGGTCCAGCCTGCGCAAGCAGGCAGTAGAGCACGTTAGTGCGGGGACCTGAGTGGACGGCTCGTGAGAGCAATAATAAAACCAGCCTTGCAGATAACGCATGAGTGCACAAAGATGCATAAATGCGGTCTGTGAGGCTATTTTTATGCAGGGGGAAAATTGTGGTGGATTTTTGGATCCCGCTATGATATACTATGGTTACATTTCTTGATCATAAAGAATAATATTTCAAAACTATGTAATGTTTAATGCGTTGCATATCTGTATTCAGGCAGTTTCAGCTAAAAATCATGGATCAAAAGCAAAAATTTAAAAGAAGTGGAAATGGTTTCAGGAAATTCTGTTTAAAAACAGGCAGGGGGAAGATATTGAAATCTATAACTGGATTTTGTATAATAAATATCAGAAACCGCCCCTTTGCCTTGCAACAGCAAGAAAGGGGAGAATAAATGGGGACAAAAGACATAGAAACAGCTGTATTTTTTGATGACGACAGGCGGTATGCGGATCTGTTAAATGGTTATATCTTTGATGGAAAGCAAGTTATAACGGAAAAACAGCTTTATAGCCAGGATACAAGAGAAACAGGAAAATCACAAAAAGACAGTTGGGGTGTACAAAAAAGGAAAAAGATACAGCGTTTCCGTGATGGAGTAAAGAGAGTTGCGTTTGGCACATCATTTACGATCATTGCCCTGGAACACCAGGATAAGATCCACAGGGGAATGCCGGTGCGAGTGATGGTAGAAGATGCTTTGTCTTATGACCGGCAGATGAAAAAGCTGCAGAAACAAAACCGGGAGAAAGGTGTTTTAAACAAAAAAGATTATATCAGCAGTCTGACAGACACAGACGTTTTAACACCAGTCGTAACCATTGTGATCTATTATGGCGAAGAGCCGTGGAACAACAGCAAAGATATTTATGATATTTTAGACCACAAAGATCTTCCGGAAGAGATAAAAACATTCATCAACCATTATCCGATCCATGTTTTAGATGTCCGCAGATTTACAAACGAGGAATGTTTTAAAACAGATGTGAGAGAGGTATTTGGATTTATCCGCCGTTCATTAGACAAAGAAGCGGTAAAACAATATCTGAAAGAAAGAGAAGAGC
>JBNMGK010000200.1:0-5241 GCA_050872205.1 Enterocloster sp. | reverse complement strand
TAGATAAAAGGAAAACAGGACAGACATGACAGAGAAAAATAATAACATAGAGACAAAAAAGACAAGGCTTCACCTTTCAGAGCGGTTAAAGCTGGTTGCTTCCTTTGTACCGGAAGGCAGCCGGATCGCGGATATTGGAACAGATCACGGATATGTGCCGATTTATCTGGCAGAAACAGGAAAAATAAAAAGTGCTCTGGCTATGGATGTGGGAAAAGGCCCTTTGGCAAGAGCTGATGAACACATAGAAGAATACAGACGGGATGCCGGGGATGCGGCCATTTCCATAGAGACCCGTTTAAGCAACGGACTGGAAAAATTACAGGTCGGGGAAACGGATACAGTCATCATTGCGGGAATGGGCGGTGAACTGGAGATCAGTATTTTAGAGGCTGGAAAGCAGCTTTGGAGCAGTATCCGCCACTGGATCTTTTCACCCCAGTCGGATCTGGAAAAGTTTCGTCATTATCTGAAGGAAAATGGCTTTTTTATTGAAGATGAAGCTATGATACTGGATGAAGGAAAGTTTTATACAGTGATAAAAGCCGGTTTTGGAGAAGACGTAAAAGATGCTTTTAGCTGTGAGACCATCCCGGAATACCGCTTTGGGGCTGTTTTGATCAAACGTGGCGATGCTGTTTTAAAGAAGTATCTTTTAAAGGAAGAGAAACGAGTAGAAGGAATCTTAAAGGGATTTGCAGGAAAGAAAGAGGACGAGCTGACAAAAGGACAGGCAGCAGCCTGCAAAGCTTTAAAGGAAGAACTTTTATATATCAGGGAGGCACAAGATGAAATGCAGTGAAATAACAGAGGTTTTGGGAAAACTGGCTCCTGAAAGCTGTGCCTGTGACTGGGACAATCCAGGATTGTTAGCAGGGCGCAGTGATAAAGAAGTAAAAAAGATCTATATAGCTTTAGATGCAACGGATCAGGTGGTTGATGCAGCTATTAAGGCAGGAGCAGATATGCTTTTAACTCATCATCCCCTTATTTTCAAGGCCATTAAAAAAGTAAATGACCAGAATTTTATTACAAGACGTCTGGTAAAGCTGATCCAGGCAGATATTTCTTATTACGCCATGCATACCAATTTTGATGCAGCTCCCGGCTGTATGGCAGATCTGGCAGCAGAAAGGCTTTCTTTAAAGGATACAGAGCCATTGGAAGCTATGGGAGATATGGAAATAAATGGAAATTCTGTGGCATATGGTATTGGAAAAACGGGAAATTTAGCCCAGAAGCTGACAGTAAAGGCACTGGCTGAAAAAGTAAAGCAGGCATTTGATCTTCCTTTTGTTCTGGTATACGGGGAAGAATTAATGGATATGGAAGTGGAAAAAGTGGCCCTTTGTCCTGGGGCAGGTGGAAGTGTGATCGAAGAAGCTATCCACGCAGGTGCCAGGGCACTTGTAACAGGAGATATCAGTCATCATCAGGGAATTGATGCTGCAGCCAGAGATATGGCAGTGATCGATGCAGGCCATTATGGAATGGAGCATATTTTTATCCAGTATATGGCTGGATACTTGAAAGAAAATCTGCCGGCAGGAATGGAGATCGTCACGGCTCCGCCTGCATGGCCTGCTGTTCTTTTATAAAAAGTTTTCTGTAAAAAGGAGAAGCCTATGATCCAGCTGAAAATAAATACACAGATAAAAGAATATCCAGAAGATGTTACCTGGCAGAAGGTAGCAGAAGAATATCAGAATGAGTACCCGGATGAGATATTACTGGTGCAGGTAAATGGAAAACTCCAGGAACTTCAGGAAAAGATAAGAGAAGGGGAAGTGCGGTTTATCACTGCAAGACAGAAACCAGGAATCTCCGCTTATCAGAGAAGTGCCACTCTCTTGATGTTAAAAGCCTTTTATGCAGTGGCAGGTCCTGAAAATGTAGAAAAGGTCATTGTGGATTTCTCCATTGGAAAAGGCTTTTTTGTAGAAGCAAGGGGAAGTTTCACATTAAACCAGCAGCTTCTTGATCAGGTAAAGGCGAAAATGCAGGAATATGTAGATCAGGAGATTCCTATTTTAAAACGCAGTATTTCCACAGATGATGCCGTAGAGCGCTTCCACAGACACAGAATGTATGACAAGGAGCGCCTGTTTCGTTATCGCCGTGTGTCCAGAGTTAATGTTTACAGTATTGACGGATTTGAGGATTATTTTTACGGATATATGGTTCCCAATACGAAATACATTCGTTATTTCGATTTAAAGCTTTACGAATATGGCTTTGTGCTTATGCTGCCGTCTATGCTGGCGCCTACGGTGCTGCCGGAGTTTTCACCATTGCCAAAGCTGTTCCATACACTGGCCGATTCTTCTTTGTGGGGAAAACGTCTGGATCTGGAAACAGTAGGTGCTTTAAATGATAAGATCGCAGCTGGAGATATGTCTCATCTGATCTTGATCCAGGAGGCGCTGCAGGAGAAGCGCATTGCAGAGATCGCAGCCCAGATCGCAGAGAGAAAAACAGCCAAGATCGTTATGATCGCAGGACCTTCTTCCTCGGGAAAGACTACATTTTCCCACAGGCTTTCCGTACAGTTAGAGGCTATCGGCTTAAAGCCTCATCCCATTGCTGTAGATAACTATTTTGTTAACCGGGTAGACAGTCCAAGGGATGAAAACGGCAATTACAATTATGAGATCCTGGAATGTCTGGATGTAGAGCAGTTTAATCAGGATATGCAGGCTCTTTTAAGAGGAGAGCAGGTGGAACTGCCCTATTACAATTTCAAAAAAGGAGAGCGGGAGTACAAAGGGGATTTTCTGAAGCTGGGAAAAGATGATATTTTAGTGATCGAAGGGATTCACTGCTTAAATGACCGCCTATCCTATTCTCTTCCAAGAGAGAGCAAGTTTAAGATCTACATCAGCGCTCTGACCCAGTTAAATATTGATGAGCATAACCGTATTCCAACTACAGATGGCCGTCTGCTGCGCCGCATGATCCGGGATGCAAGGACAAGGGGGGCTTCTGCCCAGGATACCATCCGTATGTGGCCGTCTGTACGAAAAGGAGAAGAGGAAAACATTTTCCCATATCAGGAAGAGGCAGATGCCATGTTTAACTCGGCTCTTATTTATGAACTGGCCGTGTTAAAGCAGTATGTGGAGCCGCTGCTTTTTGGAATTCCAAAGGATTGTCCGGAATATACAGAGGCAAAGCGCCTGCTTAAATTCCTGGATTACTTTATCGGGGTCAGCAGCGAGGATATACCAAAAAACTCCATTTTAAGGGAATTTATCGGTGGCAGCTGTCTGGATGTGTAAAATTGCATGTTGGGGATGAGTTTTGAAAGGGCATGTTTTTAAAATTTACCCATGGACAGAGAAAAAAAACTATGCTAAAATAAACAAGTTGTGAGTAAGACAGATGGTCGCTGCTGCGACACCGAGAGGACGCAGGAGAGGAAAGTCCGGGCTTCACAGGGCAGGATGCCAGATAACGTCTGGCGGGGGCGACCCTAGGGACAGTGCAACAGAAATATACCGCCCGCTGCATCTGCAGCAGGTAAGGGTGGAATGGCAGTGTAAGAGACTACCGCCCGGCTGGTAACAGGCGGGGCACATGTAAACCCCATCTGAAGCAAGACCAAACAGAAAGCATATGGCGGCCCGTCAGCTTTCGGGTAGGTTGCTTGATGCTGCTGGCGACAGCAGTACTAGATAGATGACCATCCAACGACATAACCCGGCTTATCGTTTTCCTCACAACCTTTGCAACGATGAAGTGCGTCTCCTTGAATAAAAGGGGACGCTTTTTCGCATAAAGGGAAACGTATGCAGTATACAGGGAGTGGACGATATGCTTAAATTGTTTTTCGGCAAAGATCCGGGAAAAAATTATATATTCAATCCAGATGTATTTTTTAACAATGTATATGAAGACGAATGGATCACTGCCGATGTATCGAAACAGATGATTCGTGATATAGATGGCTCAGAGGTCAAAGGAGTACATCTTATTGACAGTCCTTATTTAGGTCCAATTCCACCGGAGCGTCTGTCCGGAGGTGTAAAAACACTGATATTGATTGCTAATGACTCGGAGCATATTTTTAATGGCTCTGCCTGTGGGGATAACTGTGCAAAAATATCTTACGGCTGGGAATAAAAAGAAGATCTTCCAGCAGTTGCCAGAGCGATTAAAAGGACAGATATAAAAATACTAGCTATATGTAATAGGAGGCTGTGTTTAGATATGACAGAAGGCGAAAAAAGAAGAGAAGGCATTTTATCTCTGTTAGATGAGACGGACACCCCATTATCAGGAACAGAACTGGCTCACCGTTTTAAGGTAAGTCGTCAGGTGATCGTTCAGGATATCGCTCTTTTGCGGGCAGAGGATAAAAAGATCCTTTCTACCTACCGGGGCTATGTTCTGGATCAGGAAAGTGAAAAAAAGAGAAAATACATCCGGGTATTCTGCGTCTGCCATTCTACAGAAGACACGAAAGATGAACTGCAGACCATTGTAGATTATGGCGGACATGTTTTAGACGTGGCAGTGGATCATCCATTGTATGGGCAGATCCGGGCAGATCTTATTATCAATAACAGGCTGGATGTAGAAGAGTTTGTAGAGCGTATGGATCGTTACAAAGCTCAGCCCTTAAAGGTTTTGACCGGAGATTATCATTATCATACAGTTACTGCGGAATCCGAAAAAAACTTGGATTTTATTGAGCAGGAGCTGCGCAAAAAGGGATATTTAAAAGAAGTATAGAGAGAAGAATAGTGATTGGAGACATTAAGAAAACGCCCTGCCTCAAAAACTGAGACAGGGCGTTTTGCTATTATTTCACAACATCCAGATCAAATCCGAAGTACTGAACAGCGTTGTTGTAGCTGATGCCCTTGATAATGGACTCTAAGGACTTCATATCTGCAGGATATTCGCCGTTTTCTACCCAGCCGCCAACCAGTGCGCAGAGAACGCGGCGGAAGTATTCGTGTCTGGTGTAGGATAAGAAGCTTCTGGAGTCGGTGAGCATACCGATGAAGTTGCCCAGGCAGCCTAAGTTAGCTAAGGATACCATCTGATCGGTCATACCTACCTTGTGATCATTGAACCACCAAGCGGAACCCTGCTGGATCTTTCCTGGGAATTTTTCCTGGAAGCAGCCGATGATGGTGCCGATGGAAGCGTTGTCGTTTGGATTTAAGGAGTAAATGATAGTCTTAGGAATATCATTGGTTGCACTTAATGCATTTAAGAAGTCTGCCATCTGTG
>JBNMGK010000465.1:0-1871 GCA_050872205.1 Enterocloster sp. | reverse complement strand
GTATAAAATCCTGTAATTTTCCATAAAATCCCATAAAGAGTAAATTATGCTCTGGCAATGCAAATGTGTCAGAGGCAAAAAGGGGATCATATAAAATGGAAAAAAATGGAAAAACTTTCATCAAAGGCCTTGTGATCGGCGCAACCATGACGGTACCAGGCGTCAGCGGCGGTTCTATGGCTATGGTCTTAGGGATCTATGACCGCCTTTTAAAACATGTCAGTGAAATAACAAAATATCCAAAAGAAAGTCTCACATTTCTGCTCTGGTTTGCAGCCGGAGCAGGAAGCGGGGCTTTTTTGTTTTCCGGGGGGATCAGCTGGCTTTTAACTACAAGGGCAGAGGGAGTTTTGCGTTTTTTCTTTCTGGGAGCAGTAGCAGGCGGCATTCCCATGATCTTAAAAAGCGCCAGTGTAAGCTGTATCCGGGGAAGAGAGCTGATCTGTATCCTTACAGGGATCCTCACAGCTCTTCTCATTGCCCTGATCCCCCAGGGGATATTTGCTCCAGGAACAGAAAACACTCCCATGAACCTGCTTTTCCAGTTTGCAGGCGGTTTTATCATAGCCATAGCCTTAGTCCTTCCAGGCATCAGCGCTTCTCAGATGTTATATATGCTGGGAATTTATGAAAGCACCTTAAAAGCGATCAGCAGCCTGGATATTTTCTCACTTCTTCCCATAATCATTGGCGGGATCATTGGAACTTATCTTACGGTCCGCATTCTGGAGCAGCTGATCAAAAAACACAGGGAATCCACCTTTTTAATGATCCTGGGCTTTATGCTGGCATCACTGTCTGAACTTCTGCCAGGCCGCTTAACACAGGAAAACCTGCTGTTTTGCGGCATGGCGCTGGCAGCAGGTTTTGTAAGTCTCTATTTTGTTACATTAAAATGAAAGCGGGTAAAGTCACCAAGCCAGGTAGTACTGGAATACTCAATGGCCCTTCCGTCAGCTAACAGATACTGGGAGTCGATCTTAAGGCCTGTGGCATCATAGACTGTATTCAGTAAAGAAGCAGAAATGGCATCCAGTCTCACAGCTTCAATATAATTTTCAATCTTGGTGATATCGTAGTGATAGGTATATTTTAAAGTCCGGGAAATGCTGTTGTACAAAAGAGTGGATTCTGTAAGTCCGGGAACATCATTTTCCCTGAACCATACATGGTTGATGCCGCTGGGGCGTCCGTCATGACAGAAAAGACGTTCCACATAAAGCAGGGGAGTAGAAGGTGTTACCTGCAGCTGCTCACAGATCACGGAGTTGGAGGCAAATACCTTTTCTATGGTGAGAACTTTGGAGTCTACAGAAGATTTGGCACTGGAATCCAAAGTAGGAAAGGCCAGCTCCTGCACCAGCTGTCTGGGATTGTTTTTTACAAAAGCCCCTTTTCCCTGGAATTTGCAGATAATGCCGTCCCGCTCTAACTGGGCCATAGCCTGGCGAAGAGTGACCCGGCTGACCCCATATTCTGCAGCCAGTTCCGCCTCTGTAGGCAGCTTGTCCTCAATTTCCCATTCTTTCTGTGAAATCCGTAAAATAATATCATTTGAGATCTGCTGATAAGCAGGCAGCGGAGAGGTGCGGTCTAACAGATCTTTCCGGCTGCTTGCAGAAGCGATAGTTGAAGTCACGTTTCTATGTCCCCCATTTCTATTTTAATGATACTGAATTGCTACGACTTTTGTTCATTGATATCATTATATATGATGACAATACAAATTTCAATAAACGAATCCCCAGATTGAGACGAATTCAAAAATATTTTGTGTCATATTTACAAAAAAAGTTAGATTTAAAAGCAAAAACAACTCAAAATAGCAAAAACATCTATTGACACTGCTGTTAACATGTATTATTATATAG
>JBNMGK010000198.1:0-5275 GCA_050872205.1 Enterocloster sp. | reverse complement strand
TTCATATTTATTGTTCTCCTTTGAAACAGCGTGGGCTGTGTGATCATGTGCTATTATAAAACATAAAAACAGCCTTCGTCTATAGATTTTTGACAGGTCTTAAGAAGAAAAAGAGGCAATTGCTTTCATCAGTGGCAGGCAGTCTGCAAAAAACATTTTATAACTTTCACAGAAATAATTTCCATAAAGACCGCTTGCAGCATCCAGATCCCGGTTCCGTTGGCATCCGCCTCGGCAGATGAAAAAGTAGGGACAAACAAGACAGTCTGCTTTCAGTTTTTTAGAGCGGTTAATAAATCCAATTTCAGCCCGTTTCCTATTGATCACATCCAGTTGATCTGTATTAAAATTTCCCAGTTTATATTCATCCAGTACATAGAAGTCACAGGGATATACACTGCCATCTGCTTCCACAACATTTTGTATACTGCAAATACCGCACTGGTCGCAGGCTTCCGGGCGATATCCCGATAAAATGCCAATATAGTTTTCAAATTGACGGATATAAGGCTGACGGCCTTTTTTCCAGTCCTTGTACCAAAGATGAAATAATGTGATCAAAAAGTCTCCGTACTGTCTTGGAGAAAGGGCATAAGGAGTTTTTCCGTGAGGCTCATTAAGGGGATCCAGACAGGCAATATACTGCTGAAATCCAAAGCCCTGTCTGCGGTAAAATTCATAGATCTCTGTAATGTGTGCCGCTATATTTCCTGTTACAACGGTAAGGATATTAAAATCTACCTCATGTTTTTGTAAAAGCCTTGCAGCATCCAAAATGCGGGCAGATACAGGTTCACGGCTGGCAGTATGGCGGTATATATCGTTGGTTTCACTGGTTCCGTCTAAAGAAAGTCCAACTAAAAAATGGTTTTCTTTAAAAAAACGGCACCATTGATCATCCAGCAGATACCCGTTGGTCTGAAAAGCATTTTGTATTTTAATATGATTGCGGTTATATTGGTTTTCGTAGGCAACTGTCTTTTTAAAGAAATCAATTCCGTGAAGAGTAGGCTCTCCGCCCTGAAAGACATAGGAAGCGACGCCTTCTGCCTTTAGTATTGTTTTTCGTATTACATTTTTAAGGGTCTCTTCAGACATGAATCCGTATGATTCCTGCAGTCGTTTCTGGGCTTCATCGCAGTAAAAACAATAGTCGCAGTGCATATTGCACATTCCTGAAGATGGTTTCATAAGTACACTGATAGGTGGCATAATAAAAACTCCTAACGTTGTTCTCTTTTAAATTCTTCCGGGGATACACCCCAGTATTTTTTAAAGGCTTTTCCGAAATATCCCCCATTGGAATATCCTGTTTTTTCTGCAACCTCGTAAATAAGAATATCCGGGGATTTTAAAAGCTTTCCAGCAGCCTGCATCCGCACATCCGTAAGGTAAGCGGAGAAATTTACACCGGTTTCTTTCTTAAACAGATTGCTTAAATGAGAAGGGGTAATATTTACCAGATCTGCCACCAGATTTAAGTCAATGTTTTCGCTGTAATGAAGCTGTACATATTCTTTTATCTTTAAAATTTCGGATCTTTCACCGGACCGTTTTTCACGTACAAACTCTGTAAATTCCATGGTGAAATCACGTAAGATCTGCTGGCAGGCAGTTAAAGTGCGCGCCTGACGGATACGGCTGAAAATATCGTTTTCATTTTTTGTCATCTGATAAAGGGAGAAATTCATTTCTCGTGCAACACGGACAAAAATGTTTAGTATTTCTTCCATGTAAGAATGGCATTGGGAAGAAAAAAACAGACCGCTTTTCAGCCACAGTAAAAACCGCAGAACCAGTTCAGAGGACTTTTCATTGTTGCCGGAAGAAAGGGCAATATAAAGTTCCTGGGCCAGGGAATTGGTAATAAAGGGAAAACCTATGGTTGTAAGCAGCGGGTAAGGCAAAGGTTCCCTGCGTTCATAAAAAACGCAGGCAGAAAGTGCTTCCTGGGCCTGTTTCATACCTTCTTTAAAAGAAAACTCATCTTTTAATAAAGGACTGATCCCAAAATACACGGTCTGATTGGCGTATTGTTTCATAGCAGCGCTGATCTGGCGGCAGAGAAGAGCAGTCTTTTCTGTAGTGGATATAAGAAGATATCCCTTTTCATCCAGAGAAAATAATTCCTGTCCAGGATAACGCTCACAGAGCTGGTTTAACAGGTTATAGATCATATTTTTGCGGCTGGCATCTGTGATAGGAGGTGTATCGGGCTGGGGAGAAAAACAGGTCAGGTGATAATCTTTAAAAGAAATATCCAGCTTGATATTGCGAAGTACATTTTCAATCTGTTCATGGTCTGTAAAGCCCTGATTTTGCAGCTTTTTGATAAAAAGATATTTCAAGTCATCTGTATTTAAAGAGAAAGAAACATCCTTCTGGGGCAGGTCAGAGACATTCTCTTTTATTTCCATAAGGACTTCTAGTAGTTTATCAGGATCAATGGAAAGCTTCAGGATATAATCATGGGCGCCGTATTTCATGGCTTCCCGGACCAGTTCAAATTCATCAAAACAGCTTAAAACCAGAGATTGTATGGCTATTTTTTCCTGCTTCAGCCGTTTTAAGAGGGTGATCCCATCCATGCCGGGCATTTTAATATCTGTGATCAGAATGTCTGGTTTTAGTTTTAGGATTTTATCATAGGCTTCTTTTCCGTCAGCTGCTTCTGCGATCACATTAAAACCATATTTATTCCATGGAAGGACGGCTTTGATGCCTGCTCTTACTAAAGGTTCATCATCTGCGATCAATACCGTTATCATGTAGTTCCCTCCTTTTTTGACAGAAAGCTGTCTTTATGGGTGTTCTGCAAAAATGTAATGGTTACTTCTGTATAAGAGTGTCCGTCACTGTTGTATTTTAAACCACAGCCAGGACCATAGGCCAGCTGTATGCGTTCCTGCACATTGCTTACCCCAAGACCGGAAAATACATAGCCTTTTTTGCCTTGCTTTTTCGGTTTTAATATTTCCTTCATTGTATCTGCATCCATTCCGGTTCCATTATCCCGGACCTGTAAAATAATAAACCCATTTTCACATTTTCCGGAAATATGGATGGTGAGAAAATCACGGGCTTCAATGTTGTGGAGAATAGAATTTTCCACCAGAGGCTGCAGAATCAGTTTTAAGGTATGTTCCTTTAAAATAGAGTCCTCTATGTGGTAAGACACATCAAAACGGCCTGGGTAGCGCACCTGCTGGATCTGTATATAGCTCTTTATGTTCTCCAGTTCTTCTTCTATAGTAAGTACATCATTTACCTTGTTCATGCTGATCTCAAGGAGACGTCCAAGAGAAGTAATGGTATTAGTAATGTGTTCGGTTCCTGACATGACAGACATCCATTTAATGGAATTTAAGGTATTGAAGAGAAAATGAGGATTGATCTGTGCCAGAAGCATTTCAAACCGCAATTCACTTTCCCGTTTCTGTGTGATCTGTATCTCATCAATGAGATGGCTGATCTCGGCTACCATGTTGTTAAAAGTACGGGAAAGGCTGCTGATCTCATCTTTGGAATCAGTAGTGGCAACTTCTGCCTTTAAATTTCCAGTCATCACCAACTGCATCTGTTCTTTTAACTTTAAAAGAGGGCGCAGCTGGGAATAGATGGCGAAAAATGTAACCAGAAGACAGATCATCAGCAGTCCAAGGGATACAACAAAAGTAAAAATACGCAGTTCGTATATATCCTGGTAGAGAAATTCTGTTGAAATGGTATCTGCCAGCTGCCAGTCAGCCAGGGGAATAGTGATCTCTTCCTGAAAGCTTTTATCGTCTTTAGGGGAATGGATGCCACAGATGGTATAGCCAGAGGCATCTCTCAGTTCCATAGTTCCGGCAGCTGTTCCTAAAAGACGGGAAAAGCTGCTTGCAGGAAGTGATATAACAAGATAAAAAGCTTTTGGTGAAAAAGAAGGAAGTTTGCGGATGTAGGAAACAAAGGTCTGGTCGCTTTCAAAACGGCGGTAGCTTCCGTGAGCATTGGAAAAATAGACGGAAGGTACTACCTGTTCTGCAAAAAAGTCTTCAAACCGGAATTTCTGCTGGGGAAGCGTAGAGTACAGCAGCTGGTCATGGGACAAAACGCTGATGTCGGCGCTGGAATTTAACAAGGAATTATTTACATTCTGGATCTGTTCATTGGCGTCCTGCCAGCATTTTAAATAGGTGTATCCCCTGGTGTCTGTTTCCTGGTAAAGAGTGCTGTAATTATTTAAAGAAATAAGATAATCAGAAGCCTGTATCATGTTCAGGCACATATTTTCAATCTCATTTTTTGTCTGGCTTAGATTTTCTATTTCCAGAGATCGTGCTTTGCTGCGGATAATGGTTTCGGCTTTTTTATATGCCCAGGAAAACAAAGTAAGATAGGGGATGAGAAATAAAACGATGATAATAAGGAACAAACGGCAGGACAGGTTCAGTTTCATAAAGGTATGTTTTATCATAATATATAGCCCCCATTTGCATTTGATCTGCATGTTTCATGCATACAATTTCAAGTATACAATAAAGAAAGTAGGAAAAAAAGTATCTTTGAAAAACACGTAAAAAATTACTATTTGGCCCAAAATATTACCAATGACACGAAAATTTACCAGATCCCCTTTTTATTCTCCGTTCAAAAATAAGGGGTATCAGGCCTATAATAGGGACATCAATCAGAAGGAGGAAGGTTTTATGAAAACAAGAAAAACAGTTGCGTTGGGGTTATCAGCAGTGATGGCAGTATCTGTATTATCCGGTTGTGGAAGTTCAAATTCTGATTCCGCAGCGGATACAAAGGGGGATAATAATACATCCGCAGAAAGCTCTACAGAGCCGGTAGTACTTCACTGGTGGGGATCTTTTGCAGAGAATATGGGGCCGGAACAGGTATGTGAAGCTTTTAATAAGATAGATCCAAATCTTCAGGTAGAGTATACAAGATACGTCAATGACGATGCAGGAAATACAAAACTGGATATGACACTGATGTCCGATGATTCCATTGATGTATTTTTAAACATGAATGACGTTCTTTTAATGAAGAGGATTGAGAACGGATATATGTATCCGTTAGACGAACTGTTTGAAGGCGCCGGCTTCAGCCTGGAAGATGATTATGATGAAAACATTGCACAGAAAGAGATAAATGGTCATTATTACAGTCTTCCGGCAAAGCGTATCACATCTACCATTCTTTACAATCAGCAGATGTTTGATGATGCAGGAATTCCATATCCAAGTGATGACTGGACCTATGATGAGTTCATCGATACAGC
>JBNMGK010000313.1:0-3479 GCA_050872205.1 Enterocloster sp. | reverse complement strand
TATCTGCTGTGTTAGGCCACAGCCGTTTTGGCATTGATACCGACCTTTACGGCGCAGGACTGGATTCTTTAGGAAGTGTGCTGCTTCTTACAGACCTGTATGAAAAACTGCAGCTTTCCATGACCTTAAATGACCTGTTAGAGCATGGTTCTGTTTTGAAACTGGAGGCTCTTTATAAAGAGCGTGCTGCTGAGGGAAAGAAAGAGTTTGAGGTCCGTGATATTTATCCGCTGACCAACCTTCAGCTGTACTTTGCCTATGTAATGCGGGGAAATACCACAGCCAACCTGCCATTTTTATTTAAACTGGATCCCCATGTAAATGTATATCTGTTAAAGACGGCAGTAGAGAGAATGTTTGATGTGCACCCGGAGTTAAAATGTGTGATCCAGCTTCATGAAGGGGCATACAAGAACTTTAGAAAGGATGACCGCAAGGTAGATATTCCTCTGATCACCTTAAGCGATGCTCAGTGGGAGGAGACAAGAAAGGGACTTTTACGCCCGTATATGTATACAGAAAATGAGCCACTTTATCATGCGGGCATCTATATGACAGAGTCTGCCAATTACCTGTTTTTAGATATTGCCCATATTATGGGAGATGGCATGACCATGAATGTGCTCTTTGAGGATATTAATGCTATTTATGCAGGAAAGCAGGTGGAAAAGGAGAAATATACATTTTACGAATATATTTTGGATGAAAAAGAGCGGGATGCAAAAGGCCTCAGACAGGAAAATGAAGCTTATTTTGCAGACCTGATGAAGGGCTTTAAGATAAGGAAAAGTATTCTTGCAAGATGCGACTGCCATGATCTGGAACAGGGAGAAGACGGTGTTTTGAAAGAGCATTTTAAGGGGATCAACCGTGGCAGACTGTTATCCTTCTGCCGCAGAAATGGTATTTCTGAAAATGTAGTGTTCTTAACTGCCTTTAACTACTGTATTGGTCTGTTCAGCAATGAAAAGGATACGGTAGGCACCAGCATCCACAGCGGAAGAACCGACAGCCGCTGGAATCGTCTGGCAGGACCATTATTCCTTACATACTATTTCCGCTGCACCCAGAAGCCGGATGAAAGCGTAAAAGAACTGCTCCAGACCTCTGGAAAGCAGATCATGAAGACTATGGGCTGCTATATTTCCAATCTTCACGCAGATGAAATGTTCTTCCAGTACCAGGGGGATATTTTAAATATCAATCAAATCGGTGGATGGCCGGTGAAACGTGAAAAGGTGCAGTTAGATGCTCTGCCATTCCATTTACAGGTTATGTGGGATGAAAAGGGATATTATTATGAGCTGCGTTACTGGAAGAACCGGTTTGACACACAGCTTTTGAAGCTGTTTATGACAGTCATGGAGCAGATCGTGGCAGCTATGGAAGAGGAAGGACAGGCAGCAAACCTGAAAAACCGCCTTTCTGTAGACCTGTTCCCGCTGCATTATCATATAGAAGCAGGAAAAGTTAACGAAGCAGCCGGCTGTGAGCTGATCCCGGGAGTGGAAGCGCAGGAGCAGGTAAAGGCATATGTACTGGATGAAAGCTGCCGCAAACAGCCATTTGGAGCCTGGGGCAAGCTGTATATCATGGATCATCCTACTCTTGGATGGAGTGATAAGATCACCAATCCTTATGGACCGTGAATGCTGTACCAGACAGGAAGAGAAGCGCGCATCATGCCGAACGGACGCCTGGAATTTCTGGAACAGGGCGGACGTACCGTTATGCGGGAAGGTCTTACCGGCAGAAAATTCTTAGATCTTTATAAGTTGGAGCAGACTTTAGAGAACGCAGGTGGCGTTACAAAGGCAGAGGCCTATGTCCGCTATGGGGAAGGCAACAAGCTGGTGCTCCAGGCTGATGTATGGGGCGTTTCTGAAGCTGATACAGAGCGCTTAAAGGCTTATGTAAGGGAACATTGCGGGGAAGCCCTGGTTCCTGAGAGTATTTCCTGTTTTTAAGCTGTTTTTAACAGGATTTTATTATTGTAGTTTTTCTCAAAACACGGTAAAATAGAAAGGTAGCCCATTTTTAAGGGCATTCACAGGAAACACAACAGATTAATATGTTTAACATGTTCTCAGGTACAGGAAAAGTCTGGGAGAACATGGATGTAAGAAGGAGTTTTGAGAATGAAATACGATGTAATTATTGTAGGAGCTGGTCCTGGTGGAATCTACTCTGCTTATGAGCTGATGAAGAAGTGCAGTGATAAGAAGATCGCTGTATTTGACTCCGGATATTCATTAAAGAAGCGTCACTGCCCAATTGACGGAGAAAAGGTGAAAGCCTGCATTAAGTGTAAGTCCTGCTCTATTATGAGTGGTTTTGGCGGCGCTGGTGCATTCTCTGATGGTAAATATAACATTACCAATGATTTCGGTGGTACTTTATACGAATATATCGGCAAGAAGGCTGCTACTGAGCTGATGCAGTATGTAGATGAGATCAACATGGCTCACGGCGGCGAAGGCACCAAGATGTATTCCACAGCAGGTACCAATTTGAAGAAGGTCTGTTTACAGAACCGTCTGAAGCTGTTAAATGCTTCTGTACGTCATCTGGGAACCGATATCAACCTGGTTGTATTAGGCCAGTTATATGATGAGTTAAAAGAGCATGTGGACTTCTATTTCGAGTCCCCTGTAAGCCATATTGAGTGCCTGAAAAATGGCGGATACAGAGTATGGAGCAATGACCAGTTTTATGACTGCGAGAAGTGTATTGTATCTGTAGGCCGAAGTGGCAGCAAGTGGATGGAGCATATCTGTAAGGAACTGGATATCCCAACCAAGTCCAACCGTGTGGATCTGGGCGTGCGCGTAGAGCTTCCTGCAGTGCTGTTCTCCCATTTAACAGACGAACTGTACGAAAGCAAGATCGTATACCGTACAGAGAAGTTTGAGGATAATGTACGTACCTTCTGTATGAACCCTAAGGGCATTGTTGTAAATGAAAATACCAATGGCATCGTTACTGTAAACGGCCACAGCTACGAGGATCCGGAAAAGCAGACAGAATGCACCAACTTTGCACTGTTAGTTTCCAAGCACTTCTCAGAGCCGTTTAAGGACAGCAACGGCTATGGCGAAAGCATTGCCCGTCTATCTAATATGTTAGGCGGTGGTGTTATCGTACAGCGTTTCGGTGACCTGATCCGCGGAAGACGAAGCACTCCAAAGCGTATTGAGGAAAATACCTTTGTGCCAACTCTTTCTGCAACACCTGGTGATTTAAGCCTGGTTCTTCCAAAGCGTATCTTAGACGGCATCATCGAGATGATCTATGCCCTTGATAAGATTGCACCGGGTACAGCCAATGATGATACCCTGCTCTATGGTGTAGAGGTAAAATTCGACAACGTGGAGGTGGAACTGGATGAACATTTAGAGAGCTGCCATAAGGGCTTGTATATTATAGGAGACGGCAGCGGAGTTACTCATTCTTTGTCACATGCTTCTGCCAGCGGAGTC
>JBNMGK010000084.1:0-8929 GCA_050872205.1 Enterocloster sp. | reverse complement strand
TTCCAGATGCAGATGGGATGGCTGGATATGCAAAAGCCAAAGGCAGAGGTATGGTTTGAAACTGGAAAAGGGGGAAATGCCGGCGGTGGACAGACAGAGACACTGGAACGGTTCCGCCATAGAGAAGTATTTGAAGCTGATTATAAGGTGGAACTTGAAAAATACTGTGCAGAAACAGGACAGCCCCTTTCCGGCGCCACATTCCAGGTATGGGAAAGCTTTGACCATTCCCAGATCAATGAAAGTGGCTATGAAGAAGGGGAGCCGGATGGCACCACAGGAGAAGTTTATGCCAATTGTATGTCTCCTGAGCCAGAAGAAAGCTGGCTGTGTGATGAGATCACTACAGATGAAGAGGGAAAAGCCTTTCACAGCGATATCCGCAGCTATAATTACAGCAAAACCTACTGTCTGGGGCATCCGGCACCGGAATGGATCGAATGCGACCATGATGGGGGAGGCGACGGAGAAGACGGGGAAGGAGAAGAGGAAGAATGTAACTGCGAAGAGGAAAATGAACGTTTAAGAGAGCAATGGATGCTGGAACAGGAACTGTGTGAGGCATCTACTGATTTTCATGTGCCCAATGATGATGAAGAAGATCATGGACAAAATATGCAGGCCATGGAAGCAATGTTAGCAGACAGGGATGAGACCTACGAGAATTTTATTGCTCTGGAATATGGTTATACGTTAACAGAGAAAAATGCCAGAAATGGCTATATTGTTCACGGAAAACACAAGGACGATCAGGAGATCGAAAAGATAACGACGGTATCAGCCCAGGCCCATGGGGAGCAGAAGGGGGAAAGGGCCGGTGGAAAGACAGAAGAAACACGTCTTTTAACAGGACCTGCTGTTCTTACATTTAACAGACAGCCAGGTAAAAGGGAAGAACAAACAGGCTATTCTTATGAAACAGGTGAAGTACAGGAAAGAACATTAGAGGATCTGCGACATATTCAGGAGATCAAAATTACAGAAGATATTTATGAAAACGAGGACGATCCAGAGGATGAAGAGGAAGAGATATGGGATGCAACAGGCAGCAATCCGGCTACCAGATCTTCAGCAAAAAAGGATCTTAAAACAGATCTGGAGGTGACAGAACAATACATTTACAGCAGGGAAGAGGCAGAAGCTCCTGATGCCAGTGAAAATGTTCCATGGTATACGCGGCTGTTTCAGGCGGGGTTTCAGGCAGGGAGGGCAGTATTCCGGTGGGAAGAAGAGGATGATACCAGTATTCTCACTGGATCTTTGCCGGATTTTATAGATGATGATCTGGGAGAAATGGATACCTCCGGTTATGGAGACAGCCAGACCTGTCTTTACAGCTTCCGGGTGTGGGACCACCGTACAGAAGGGCGTATTTATATAAACAAGCGGGATATGCAGCTGTATGACCGGAATGAACAGGAAAGCTACGGAAAAGCCCAGGGGGACGCCACCCTAGAAGGGGCTGTTTACGGTCTTTTTGCAGCCACGGACATTATCCACCCAGATGGAAAGTCCGGGGTGATCTATAAAAAAGATGAACTGACTGCCATTGCGGCCACAGACGAAGAAGGAAATGCTGCCTTTTTAGCCTATACAGAGGTGCCTCACACTATAGTAGGAGAAGACGGGAACATACAGCCGCCTGCTGCATATAAGGGAGTAGAAAACCTGTATACAGGCAGTACCATAACCTCTTCTAAATGGGGATTTGGAAGCTATACCTATCCAGACCGCAAGGGAGAAAACAGCTGCTCCTGGATCGGAAGGCCACTGATCATGGGAAGCTATTATATCCAGGAACTAAGCCGTTCAGAAGGCTATGAACTGTCGGTAACAGGGAAAAAACGGGTAGAGACCAACCGGGGAACCAATAAAGAGACAATTGTGAAAAAAGCGGGACAGGTCCGCATAAAAGCAGGTCTTTCAGATCATGGAAGTATGGAAGCAGATGGCTCCTGGAATGATTTTACAGTGGAAAGCTTTGGCACAGAAAATGGGTATGAGATCACAGTCTCCAGCTACCCGGAACATACCTCCTTCTATAAGGTGATACCGGAAGAACACAGAGAAACATTAAAACAGGTAACAGGAATGGAAACCGTGATAAAAACAGATCTGTTTGGTGATCCGGTATATAAAAAAGCAAAGGGCGGCGAATTAAAGGTCAATGAAAAAGGGGAACCGATCTTAAAAGAAGATCCAGAGGAAGAGGAGAAGGTACCGGCTTCTGAAACAGTGCCTTACCGTTTTCGCACAGCTCCTTATATAAAGGGAGAAGCACAGCCGGAAGATCTGTCTTTATGGGATGAAGCCATAGAGGAAGACTATTTAAGGGATCAGGCTCAGGATATGTTAAGGCAGCTGGGGTACAAAGAAGCAAAGGAAGGAGCTCCCTGGGCGTGGATCCCCTTAAGAGAGATAAATGGAGAGGCAGTCCAGGATATTTTGGACTGGTATACCTTACATGGGTTTTATGATCAGGCAGCAGTCAGTGAGATAAAGAAAAAAGAAGGAATATGGTATGTAAAACTTTTTTATGACCATGGGGGAAATGTTCTTTGTGGAAATGCAGTGTATGACCGGGCAGATGGCTGTCTTTACATAAAAAAAGAAAGAAGCCAGGGGCATTATTGGGTGGCTGTCCCTAAGGGCGGTTTCCGTCTGGGAAGCCATACTGCTTATGTAAAGGAAAAACGGGAATATAAAGAGGATCTGTCAGGGGAAGGAGAAGAAGCATTTGCACAAAAAAGCCTGGAAGATCATATAAACACGGTTTATCAGCCTGTATATGAACGATATGAGGAAGGGGAGCTTCTTTTAGATGCTTTGGGTTCACCTGTTCCTGAAACAGAGCAGGTTCCTGTTTATGAAGAACGGGAAGCTGTTTATATGGCTGCAAGGCTGGAGCCTGTAAAAGCGGTATGGGACGCTAAAAAGCAGGAATATACCATAAAAATAGAAAATGAAACAGACTGGACTTCCAGGACAGAGGTCATAGAAGAAACATTTCGGGCTGTAACAAAGGAACAGACGATTTCTGTTAATGGAGAACAGATCCCATATAACCAGTATCTTACAGTTATGGGGGCAGCTGCAGATGTAAGGGCGCAGCTGGAAAAAGAAGAGGAAGGAAGCTATATCCAGCAGATCCACCTGGCTTATCCGGGACAAAATCAGACGTTTCAGGATATGGGAACAGAAAAACAGCCGGTTATGGTACTGGAACGGGTGATCCGCCAGCCTGTGCGGGTGACAAAGCATATTTCCCAGTCCTCTTATGAAAATGTAAATACATATGGTGCGGTTCACAATGACCCGGTGACCAGTTTTTTAGGTCTGTTTAAATCTGGTGGGAAAATAGAAGGGAAAAAAATGCTCAGCCAGTTTTCATTCCGTATTTATCTGAAACAGAACCTTTTAAATCTGTATGCAGATGATAATGGAAATATCCTGTCAGAAGACATCAGCTCGCCGGAATATGGAGATCTGGCACAACTTATCTTTCTGCCGCCTAAGGACGGAAGAGGACACCGGCTCTTAGAAGAAAAGGAGGACAGAAGCCTTAATTACAGAAAGTTTTTTGATGCTTTAGAGAGCGCGGAAAAAAAGCGGAGAGGAAGCTATCCGGAAGAAGTACTGACCCAGTTTGCTCTGGATCACTATGATATAAAGGCTTATAAAGAGGAAATATTGAAAAGCTGGCCTTATAAAGACAGTGACCGGGCTTATGAAGAGGCACTGGAGCAGGCGAGAGAGGAAGCAGCAGTTTATTTAGATCAGTTTTTGGGTCTGAAAGACAAGCTTTCTATTGCCTGGGAGCGGGATATAAAAGGTGGAGCAGACGGAGACAGAAAGACGCTGCAGTGTAATACGAAAAACGGAAAAGAAAATTATTCCGAGTATTCCCTTCCGCTGCCATACGGTGAATATGTGCTGGAGGAACAGATGCCTTTACCCCTTTCCGGTGAGCTTGCCAACCGCCATTACCGCATAGAAGAGCCAAAGGAGATCAGCATTCCCTTTGTACCGGAGATCGAAGAAGACGGGCAGACAGGAGAAGAAGCTGTATTTGATGAAATAGGAAGCTCCTATTTCCGGTACAGCAGCAGTGACAGCCCTGAGGATCTGGTGCGAAAATATAAGATTCGTTTTAATGAAGAAAGCAGGAAAATAACAGCAGACAGTGAAGAAGGAACCTTTGTGATCTATCCATATGGCCTGGATAAAGACATTCAACCGGGATTTTACAGAGGATACCTGGCTTACAGTGAAGATAGGGACGTTTTTGACGGTATTATTTATGATGGCAGTGAAACAGACAGCGGACAGGTGGAAATAAAGGATCAGGTTCCGGTGATGAAAGGACAAAATACAGCGATCGAGGGAAAATTTGCTTCTATGTTAGTGCCCTGGAGCATTCTGGGACCGGAATATGACCGTATTAATCCAGATACCGGAAATCTGGAAACACTGCGTCCAGGCGGCAGTGGGGCAGATTTTAACTATGTGTCATTTGCAGGAGAAGATTTTGAAAATACATATTACAGTTCCAGGCTGCGTATTGAAAAAACAGACAGTGAAACAGGAGAAAATCTGATCCATGAAGGGGCATTATTCCGTATCTATGCAGCAAAAAGAGAGGCAGACAAGGCGGGTACCGGCAATGTATCAGGAAGCGGACAGGTCTTATTTGGTCCGGCTGTAGATCATGAGGGAAACAAAGTAACAGATGCAGACGGAAAAGAGATCCTTTATCCCAGAGTGGGACAGGACAATGGCGGAGAGGAGGATCTTCCTGTAAAACTGGATGAAGAGGAGATACCTCTTTATGATGAAAGTCAGCGGATCAGCCAGATAAATGAAAAGGGAGCAGAACAGGGGATATTCCGCTCGTTTACTACGCTAAAGGAAGTTCTCATAGACGGAAAATTCGAAAAGATCCCTGTGGGTTATATTGAAACGCCCAGACCTTTAGGAGCAGGAGCTTATGTACTGGTGGAGGTTCAGGCTCCTGAAGGCTACAGGAAAAGCCGGCCGGTGGCTTTTGAAATTTATGGGGATGCAGTGTCCTATTACAGGGAAAAGGTGAATCGGGACGGAACCTGGGAAGGCTGGGAACAAAAAGAAGCAGCCAGGTATCAGTATGCGCTTCCGGTCACAGGAGATGGAAACAAATATGCCACAGAAACTGTAAGCCAGATCCCGGTGGAAAACCACCCCTCTAAGATGCGTATCCGTAAAGTAGAGGATGGAGACAGTCTGGTGGGAAATGAAAACGGGCTGGAGAAAAAGGATAAACAGGGTCTGGAAGAACAAAGCGGTTTTGATAGTCCTGTACAGGTAAATGACAAAGGAGATGAACTGCTGTATGTAGTCTGGGGACGGAAAGAAAAGCTGGAGGAAAGAGGAGATGTAAGAGAGATCCATTTTGATACAGAAAAAGGGATGTGGACAGGAAAGGTTACGAAAAAAATGGATACCTGCTCAGAGGAGATCATAGAAGGAAGCGAAAAAGAGTTAAAAGCAATGGAAGGCGTAAAACCTTTGTATGACATGGAAGGAAACTTTACAGGAAAAGGCATACGTTTCCATGTGACAGTTTCAGGTGCAACTCTGGCTTTATATGAAGGAATTTGCCTGGAGAAAGAGGAAAATGGAGGATACAAAGGCGTTATTGCTGAAAAGAACAATGGAAAAACAGAAAAAATAACAGCCTGTGATACAGGAAACCGGCGGCAGATCTTACCAGTGGGAAAGGATACAGGTCCCGCAGGCCTTACCATATGGCAGGATGAGAAAGTAGAGAAGGAGCCGGTAAACTTATATTTTTATGATCTGGACCAGTTGAGGCAGGAAAAACGTCTGATAAAGGATGACAGCAATAAATGGGCCTGCAAGGTGTTAGATGACAGGGGGAATTTTATCTGCTATGCAGACGAAGATACGGGAATGGCCTTTGTTTATGACGATTATGGCCGGTTGATCGCATATGCGGCAGATGAAACAGGAGAAAAGAGGCTGGTCCATTCCTTTGTGGTCAGACAGGATGAGAAAGGTGATCATATTTACACAGATAAAAATTCCGTAGATGATGAAAATGGATTGCCAGTTTACGATAAAAAGGGACATTTGACTTTCAAGGAAGAGATCTGGACCAGTGATAACAGTCAGAATTCCAGAGGTGAGGAAGAAAGAAAAGGCGGTGTCCATGAAATTGACCGTCTGCCTTTTGGAGCCTATATTCTTCAGGAAGAACAGGTGTCTTTTGAACAGGGATATGTCCAGGCTCCTTATCAGGGAATATTTTTTAAGGACAGTATAGAGCCTCAGGAATATTTTCATTCCAATGCATTTACAAGGGCTGCCTTTGCCAAGGTGGATGTACGGACCCAGAAAGAGATAAAAGGGGCGCAGATGACCTTGTATGAGGCCCTTCTTGGAGACAATGGAGAACCTTTGACGGATGAAGAGGGACTCTATCTGCCTGGAAAAGAATATGCATCCTGGCTTAGCGGTTACGCCTGTGATGATAAGGGAGATCTTAAAAAAGATGAAGAGGGAAAACTTATAGAAACAGATGAACCTCACTGGCTGGATCATATTCCTGTGGGATTTTATGTATTAGAGGAGAGCCAGTGCCCCTATGACCAGGGATATGTACAGTCTGAAAGGAAAAATATCCAGATCCAGGAAACAGAACATGTCCAGTCCTTTGAAATGGAAGATGATTTTACAGCTCTGGAAATACGAAAAGAGGATGAAAAAACAGGGGAACTTCTCTATGAGGACAGCCATGCGGTACTTGCGCTGTATCAGGTGCCGGAAGGGGAAGAAGAAAAAGAATTTTCTGAACTTATGAAAGAGGAAAATAAGCTGCTGGATTTTGACAGAGCCGGTTATAAAGAGTGGCAGGAAATGTGGGCAACAGGAAGAGAAGAGCCAGATGCAGCCGGTTTAAACCCTATTATGAAATATGACTATTTCTGGCGGCCGGTGCCTAAAACTTTCCAGGGAAGATTTTGCTATACGGAAGAAGGAAATGTACGTTTTGAATATCTTCCCGAAGGCTTTTACATTCTTACAGAAAGCGGTACACCAGAAGGCTATGCCACAGCAGATCCCATTTTATTTGAGGTGACGGATAAAGGACATCTTGAAATGATCCACAAGGTAAAAATGACAGATAGACCGCTGCGCCTGGAAGTGAGTAAAAACCACATTACAGGAGGAAAAGAGGTTGCAGGTGCAAAGCTGGCTGTTTATCCGGTAGAAGAAGACGGCAGTATAGCAGAGGAAGTGCTGGTACTGCATATACCAGATAAAGAGGGACAATATCGTGAGGAAAAAGCTCAGTGGGTTTCCGGGCTGGACGGTGTTTATGCGAAAGAAGAACAGGATGCAGGTAAGATACCAGCTGGTTTTAAGCCGGGAGATCTGAAACCCCATCTTCTGGAATATATTCCAGCAGGCAGTTATGTGCTGAGAGAAGAAACTACACCTTATGGCTTTTTACAGTCTGTGGATATTTTCTTTACCATAGAAGATACAAAAGAGCTGCAAAAACAGCAGATGCAGGATGAGATCCCAAAAGGGCAGTTAGAGGTGATCAAACATGACGCAGATGACAGGGATAAACTGCTTAAGGGAGCAGAGTTTGAACTGTTAAACCAGACGTTGGGAATCTCCTGTGAAAAAGCGGTTACAGATGAAATGGGAAAGGCAGTATTTTCCCCTCAGCCCATTGGATATCTGAACCAGCAAGGAACCTTCAGCCCCTATGATTATCTGGTACGGGAGATACGTCCTGCCAGTGGATATATGCTTTCAGAAAAAACATTTGAATTCCAGTTTGAGTATAAAGATGAGAAAACGCCATTGATCCAGGTGACTTATGATCCTGTGAATGACAGCAACCGTGTACTTACGAGAAAACTGATCAGTGATACAGAAGAATTGCTGGAGGGAGCAGTCTTAAGGCTGGAAATGGCTCATTTAGAACCTGCAGATCCGGGAGAAGGAACAGGTGAAAGCTATGAAAAGACCTGGGAAGAAGTAGAGAACTGGACGACAGGAAAACAGCCTCATCTTATAAAAGGACTGAAAGCCGGAGAATACCGGCTGGTTGAGGTACAGGCACCAAATGGTTATACATTAGCGGAAAAACCAGTGTATTTTACCATTACAGACGGAATGACCGAAGTGCCGGAAGTATTTCTTCGGGATTATGGGACTATATGTGAAATAGAAAAAAGAGAAGAGCAGAATGAAAAGCCTCTTTCCGGTGCCAGAATGGAACTGGTGCGAAAGGATACCATGGAAATACTGCGCCAGTGGACAAGCAGGCAGGATCACAGCGAGATCTTTTATGGACTGGAACCGGGAATTTATCTGCTTCGTGAGATCCAGGCACCGTCAGGATATGAAAAGCGCAGTGAAATGGAAATAGAAATTCTGGAAGATAAAAAAGTCCCACAGGAATTTATTTTCTACAACAGCAGGATCCGTTCATCTGGTGGAGGTGGTAATCATACAGTGCCGAAAAAATCGTATATATCCTTTAAAAAGACAGATGAAGAGAAAAATCCTCTTTCCGGCGCAGTATTTGCCTTTTATAACCAGCTTGGTCAGATAATGGAAATGGCTGAAAGTGATGAAAAAGGATATTTTAAGATCAGTACCCCGCCGGACGGTACCTATGTTTTCAGGGAGATAACGGCACCGGAGGGGTATGAAGTAAGTTCAGAAATTTATCATTTTACAGTTGAAAATGGAAAATTGGTAAGAGGTATATTTGAGATTGAAAATGAGAAGATACAGGAAAAGAAAACAGGATGGATCCAGGCTTTTTACAAAAGAAAGAACCGGTATGCAGGTTTCAAATGGGATTACAATTCAACATCAGGTCATAGTCTGAAAACAGGAGATGACA
>JBNMGK010000036.1:0-14219 GCA_050872205.1 Enterocloster sp. | reverse complement strand
GTTCCAAGGATCGCTACAAAGTAAGGGATCGAGTATTTCGTAGTCTCTTCTACCGAGCACCCCATAATATTGGAACAGGTATAAAGTGCTACACCAACAGGCGGTGTAGAGCATCCCATGGTTACAACCGTCATCATGATGATGCCGAAGTGAACTGGATCAATGCCATACTTCTGGATCAGCGGCACCAGGATCGGTGTACAGATCAGAGTGATAACCGTTGTCTCCATAAACATACCGAAAGCTACCAGCATTAAGATAATTAAGAAGAGAAGGAGGTATTTATTGCTGGTTACTGCGATCAGGATGTTGGTAAGAGTTGCCGGCAGCTGATCAAATACAACACCATAACTGAAGATACCGGAGAACGCAAGAATCATAGTAGTAACAGAAAGATCCTTTACACTGCTGATCAGGCATTCTTTAAATTTCTTCATATCCAGCTCTTTGTAGATAAAGATTCCTACAAACAATGCATAGAATACTGCAAAGGCACCAGATTCAGAAGGAGTCATAACACCAAAACGGATAAAGATGATAAGCAGTACCGGGAACATTAAAGCCCAGATACTTTCAATGCAGGCTTTTCCGATCTCAGCTGCAGATGAAGGCTTTTCATGATCCGGTTTGTAACCATAATGGCGGGCAGACCAGGAAGTTGCACACATCATCAGAACACACATGATCGCGCCCGGTACGAAACCTGCTACAAACAGACGTCCAATGGAAACTTCACCTACGGTTCCATAAAGGATCAGGCCCATGGACGGCGGGATCGTTGCTACGATCAGTCCAGACAGACAGTTAACTGCTGCTGCCCAGCCAGGCGCATAACCTCTCTGGGTCATCTCCGGTCCCAGGATACGGCACTCCATAGCCGCGTCAGCAACTGCAGAACCAGATACACCACCCATTAAGGTAGAAAGAACAACGGATACCTGACCAATGGAGCCATACATATGTCCGGTCAGTACATTTGCCAGTTTTACCAGTCTGGAAGTGATACCTGTGTTATTCATCAGGTTTCCTGCAAAGATAAACAGTGGGATCGCCAGCATGGTAAAAGACTGTGTGGTAGACAGAGAACGCTGTACCAGAATGGTCCAGGGGATCTCAGGTCTTGTTAAGAAAAATGCAAAGCCGGAAACTGCAATGGCAAATGCCACCGGCATGCCTAAAAATAATATCACTAAGAAAAATCCGATCGCGCCCAGCATTAGTTATTCCCCCATTCTTTCATCGGTGTTCTGATGTCTTTTATAAACTTATTTCCAATGGTAAAGATTAAAAGTAATGCACCTACAGGTACTGATAACGTACACCATGCGTAACTCATCTTTAAGGTCTGGAAGCTTCTGTACCAGCTTTGTGATACCAGTAAAAATCCATATACAATGAGAATAAGCAAAAACAGGAGCATAGCTACATCAAATATCAATGCCAGTATCTTTCTGATCGGCTTTGGAAAACGCTTTTCCAGCATGTCAATGCGGATCAGGTTTCCTGTTTTGGCTACGATATCAGCGCCGATGAAGGTAAGCCATGCAAAAAACAACAGTGATATATCCTGCGCCCAGTTAATAGGCATACCAATGGTCCTGGCAATTGCTGATAAGAATACCAGAGCAGATATTGCGATCAGCATTGCACCAGCCAATACTTCTTCTACCCGTAAAACAAAAGTTGAAATATGTTTCATACGCTTAGATCCCCTTCTTTCTGGTCCGAACCGATGCAAAGCTGTTTGCAATAAATCCGGTACTTTCTCTTACATCTTTGTTTTAAATATTACTCTGTTTTTCCGATTTCCTTATAGATCTGCTGTCTTAATTCTGCAAAACCAAGTTTCTCATAAACAGGCTCTACTGCATCCTTGAAAGGCTGTACATCTGGTTCAATTACAGTCAGACCTGCATCTTTCATCTGCTGCTCAGCTTCATCGGCTTCCTTCATAACGTCTGCCGCTGTTTCTTTGCCAATTTCCTGTGCTGTTTCTGTTAATAAAGTCTGCAGATCTTCTGGAAGGCTGTCAAACCATTTCTTACCACAGATCAGGCCCTGCATTAACTGGAAATGACCTGTCTTAGACTGTGTGTTGCAGACTTCATAGATCTTGGATGGGAAAGTAGATGTATTCTGTGCTTCACAGCCGTCTAATGCTTTGGACTGGATGCCATTATAAACTTCGCCCCAGGACATGGAGATTGGAGTTGCACCCATAGCTGCTAAGGATTCAGTACAAACCTCCTGTCCAATGGTACGGATACGCTGTCCCTTTAAATCATCTGGTGTGTTGATCGCCTTGTTAGTCATAAAATGTCTTGGTCCATCATAAAAACTGAAGGATAAGATCTTAATACCATGTTTTTCTTCCAGTTCCTTTTCCCAGTTCTTAAAGGTTTCTGTCTGGGTTACTGCATAGCCTTCATCATAATTATCTACGAAATAGGCCATCATGAAAATAGAGAAATCTTTTACATACTGTCCCATACGTGCTGCATCTGTATTAACAGCTACATTTACGCCCTGGATCGCCTGCTCGATTACATCTTCGTCTGCTCCAAGCTGTCCAGCCGGGAATACTTTAACGCTTAATCTGCCATCTGATTTTTCATTTACTGCATCTGCCAGTTTCTGATAGTTTCTTGTGATCAGCGCCTGCTCTGTCTGGGAAGTGTGGATCTTTAATTCATAAACCGTATCATCACTTCCTGCATTTGCCTGGCTGCCTGCATCGGCTGCTTTTTCATCCCCCGCTTTGGTAGCCGGTGCATTGGTGGTTCCCATTCCTGGCATACCACTGCATCCTGTAACTGCCAGCATGGCTGCTGCTAATAATGCTGCTAACGCTTTTTTCCTCATAATCTTTCTTCTCCTTTTTATTTTTTATACTTTTTACAGCCGTTTTTATTTTACAGCTGTTTTTTTAATAATAACAGGCTCATTGTAAGCTTCATTTTTCTGCGGATAATCTCTCCTCTGATGAGAGCCGCGGCTTTCTTTTCGCTTTCTGGCACTTTCTGCCATCAGCTCTGTTGCTATCAAAGTATGATAAACGTTTACATTTTCAGGTGAAATATTCCCTGCCGGTGCTTCCTCTATCTGTTTCTTTAATTCTTCTGCTATACGGATATATTCTGACAATCCTTCTTCATCCCGATCCACTAACAGATGCTTCTGAGCTGCATCCCGCATTTTTGCTTTGATGCTCTTAATATCTGCTTTTTTATAAAGGATCATATCTTCTACAGCACCAGTCTTTTCGTCACTTTCCTTTGTATCGGCTGCACTTAAATCAGATAAATGCCCCTCATTTCGGATCGCATATTCGGCTGCCTTGGTACCGGCGATCTCACCGTATACCTGACAGGCGACCATCATATTTCCACCTAACCGGTCCGCACCGTGAGGTCCGCCGGCACATTCTCCTGCTGCGAATAACCCTTCTACGCTTGACATGGCATCTTCATCAATACGGATACCACCGTTGACTGCGTGGGCATATACGGCTACCTCTACATTATTATCTTTTAAAAGGTCTACACCTTTCGTCTTCATGTAGTCTCTTGCAATAGGCCACATATGGTGGATCCCGCAGTCATCTTTTAATGCATTTACATATTCATTGGTCATGGAGCTTAAATCAATATGTACGCCACCATGTTCTGTTCCTTTACCTGAGCGGATAGCTCTCTGCACTGCAATTTCCAGATACTGGGAGCAGTCACTGCTGGAAAATGGGAAATGTTTTCTGTGTTCATGCATCACATCTTCTTTGGTAAGTCCTTCTGGAAGTACATTTTCAAAAATATCATTCCCATCTTTATCTGTAAGCGAAGGTTTTCCTTCCCAAATATAACCGTTAAAAATATTCACTACCGGCCAGGAAAATCCCATTCCGATCTGCATAAACTCCATATTGGTAAGCTCTGCGCCTGCCTCATATGCCATTGCATATCCATCCCCGGTAATATCCACCGGATTCATATTTCTATCAAAAGCCTGTCCGCAGCCACCAGTTGCCATGACCACTGCCCCGGCTTCTATCTTCAGCAGATTTTCTTCTCTGCAGCCAATGGCACCACAGACACGGTCATTTTCCTTTACCAGCCGCAGAATGGTCACATCATCCATGATCTTAATATTTTCTTTTCGAAGCTCAATCTGCTTCATTAAAGCCTTAATGATCGGCTCTCCGTGTCCTTTGATCACATGAGTGCGTGGACTGTCAGAAAAGCAGCTTTTAAAGATATAATAATCATCTTCAACATGTTCAAATTCTACGCCCCACTCTTCCAGTTTGGAAATCGTTCCCGGCGCATTGGCTGCCGTAATGGCTGCCAGTTTAGGATCTGCCATCCCCTGGGCTGCTTTCATAATATCCTCATAATGAGACTGGGTATCGCCAGGAATACGGATATCTCCTGCATTATATCCGGCCATTTCCGCAACTGGAAATGCGGTGGCTCCCGCAATCCCCACTTTTCTCTTGCTTACAAGGATAACCTGTGCACCGCAGTCTGCAGCGGCAACTGCAGCCCGCAGCCCTGCTCCGCCTCCGCCAATGATCAATACGTCTGTTTTTACTTTTAAATACTCCATACGTTGTGACCTCCAGACGTTATGCTTTTTTCTTTCCAAATTCCGGCTGTCTTTTATGGATGAAAGCATCTACTCCTTCTGCGCAGTCCGGTGTCTGGAATACAGTACGGCTGAATTCCAGATTTTTGCGGAAGTTTTCTGCGGTAGTCTTCTGCCACATTTCTCTTACTCCCTTGCGGATCAGCTTAATGGCTTCAAATGGCTTTCCGGCAATTACTTTCGCCAGTTCCATTGCTTTTTCTTCTGTCTTTCCTTCCGGCGCCAGATGATTTACCAGTCCACATCCTAATGCTTCCTGGGCATCCATAATATGTCCTGTGTAAAGCAGCTCATAGGCCTTTGCAACGCCTACATATCTTGCCAGACGGAAGAGACCGCCACTTCCAGGGAACACACCCAGGTTGATCTCCGGCAGACCGATGTGTCCTGTCTCACTCATAATACGGATATCTGCCGCCATAGCGATCTCACAGCCGCCTCCCAGTGTATTTCCTTCCAGTGCTGCGATTACAGGCTTATCTAACAGTTCAATGGCATCAATAGCCAGGTTTTCATTCATCAGTTTCTTTCCAATCACATCATCCCATACTTTTGGGAATTCCTTAATATCTGCGCCTACGCAGAAGGCTTTCTGGCCAGATCCTCGAAGAACGATCACTCTTACATCTTCATCTTCTTCCAGCTTATGAAGGGTATCACGCATTTCTGCGCTTACTTCCAGTGTAAGAATGTTTAATGGCGGATTATTTAATGTAACCAGTGCAATGTTATCTTTTACTTCTACTAATAATAATTTATTCTGATATGCTTCCATAAAAAGGCTCCTTTCCAGATTTTTCCAATTTCATCTTTCTTATTCCCAATTTACAATACCGTTTTCCTTGTACTCTTTGATGGTTTCTTCTGAGTATCCCAGTTTTTTAAGGATCTCCTGGGTACTTTCTCCTAATTTAGGAGGAAGTTTGCGGATCTCGATGTTCTTTCCATCATATTTATTGGCATGTCCTACTACCCGGACATCTCCGGCTACCGGATGATGCATAGTAAGAATGTTGTTATTGTATTTTACCTGAGGATCTTCTAACATGGTATCGTAGTCATTGACCGGTGCATACCAGATTCCCTGTTCATCAAAGATCTTCATCCACTCTGCTGTAGTCTTTTTCTTCATTTCCTGGCAGACGATCTGATCAAACTCAATGCGCTTAAACATCTGATCTTCTTCCGTATAGCCATCCATACAACCTGGTGTAAACATGGCCTGCAGCTTATCTACAGGAGTTGCTCCCAATGTAAGGCAGCTGTCTTTTGTCTGGTAAACACCATATGGTGACTGATGCAGGCGGGTACTTAAACCGGTAGAAGGACGTTCTGTAAACTGTCCACCATTCATGTAGTATCCCAGTGCTTCCTGCTGAAGATCCAATGCTGAACCCAAAAGGCTTGCTTCTACTTTATGACCTCTTCCCGTTCTTTCTCTGTCTAAGATAGAAGCAGTAATACCTAACGCTGCCAAAACAGCTCCATGCTGGTCAACAATAGGGGTTCCTACTGGAGATGGGATATTCGGATTGGAACCAGTCAGTGAAACCAGACCGCTCATACTTTGGATCAGCAGATCCTGTCCTGGCTTCTTTGCATCTACATACGGACCGGAAGAACCATATCCGGAACAGGAACAATAGATCAGTTTAGGATTAACCTTCTTTAGATCCTCATATCCAAGTCCCAGCTTTTCCATAACACCGGCACGGAAGTTTTCAATCACTACGTCATATTCCTTTACCAGTTCATAAATGATCTTTTTTCCTTCCGGGCTTTTTAAGTTAACGGAAATGGCTGTCTGATTTCTGTTTCCTAAAAGGAAAAACATACTCACTCCGCCTGGATAAGTATTGCAGCCAGACCAGGAACGTTCAAATGCTCCCTTCGGTGCTTCTACCTTTACCACTTCAGCTCCCAGATCTGCAAGAACCTGTGCTGCTGATGGTCCCTGCATATAATGTGTAAAACTTAATACTTTTGTCCCTTCTAACATGGCTCCTCCTGTTTATGCACATCTAATAGTTTCATATATTGATTTAAATGAACTGTTACATTGTGTAAACGTTTATATCTTATCTGTTTCAAATTATAAACGTTTACATATTGTTTTTCAAGATGTCATTTCTCACAATTTATAGCCTAATCCTTTGTGCATTTTTACTATATATCTTTTTCAGAAAAGTCATGTGCCTCAGATCATTGAGCTCTTTTGTTATACTGCCGGATCTTCTTTAATCAAAGGGATATGGTATATCCTCATAAAAACGGCTGTCCATTTCCTTAAGAGGTTCTGCTATCTCTGGTACAAATTCCATATGTGCTAAAATATCCTGTTCCAGATCCACTCCCGGTGCAATCTCTGTAAGTACCACTTTTCCATTTTTCAGTCTGAAAACAGCACGTTCTGTTACAAATAAGATCTGCTGCCCCTTTTTTGACGCAACTTCTCCACTGAAACTGATCTGCTCTACCTTTTTTTTGATCTTTTTAAACTTTCCTTCCTGCAAAATAGTCAGTTTTCCGTCATCACATTTTTCCTGCAGACCAGAAGCAGTAAAGGTTCCTGTAAAAATCACCTTTTTTGCTCCCTGGGATATGTTGATAAATCCACCAATACCATTAATACGGCCACCAAAACGGCTTACATTTACATTTCCCTTTTCATCAAATTCCGCAAAGGAAAGAACTGCCGTGTCCAGACCACCGCCATCATACCAGTCAAACTGATTGGTCTCGCATAAAATAGCCCCTGGATTAAAGGCAATACCAAAATCGGTTCCTGTTGCCGGAACGCCGTCAATGATCCCCTGTTCCAAAGAAAGGACTACTCGGTCTTCCTGACCGCTTTCATACAGAACATTTCCTACTCCCGCCGGCACACCAAATCCCAGGTTCACTATATCTCCCTTTTTCAGTTCAGCTGCTGCACGTTTTGCCATCACTTTCCTGTTATCCTGGGGCATTGGTTCACAGGCTTCTCTTTCTCCTACTGCATTACCGGACATATAAGGATCTTCCTGGGTTTTCATGGACATTCTCTGATCTGGGTCCACAATAATACCGTCAATAAGAACTGCAGGAACTACCACATTGTAAGGACGGATCGTATCGGAAGGAACGATTTTTTTTACCTGACAAAGTACTACTCCCCCATTATTTTTTACAGCCTGTGCTTCTGAAAGTGCCTCTGTGATCAGACCTTCTTCTGTAAAGACTACATTGCCTTTTTCATCTGCCGCTGAGGCCCGGAAAATGGCCACATCCGGCTTAATACTTTTGTAGTGGATATATTCTTCTCCATCGATCTGTATAATCTCCGCCAGGATATCTTTCGCACATTTATTTAATCTCCCCCCTTCTATGCGTGGATCAACAAATGTGCCAATGCCTGTTTTTGTAAAAAGTCCTGGGCGTTTTGCTGCTGCTTCACGGACCAGCTGGGTCATCACTCCCTGAGGCAGTACATAAGCCTCTACTTTTTCTTCTGCTGCCAGCTGCTGCATATGGACGGACCAGGTCCAGTGACTGCCGATCACCTTTTTTACCATTCCCTCATGGGCAAAGCGATCTGCGCCTCCTCCCATTTTATTGCCAATTCCTGCACTGTGATAAAAGGTCAGATCAGCAGGATGTCCTATCTTAAGAAAATGCTCTTCTATATTTTTTAACAGACAGTCAGGATCATTGATCCCGCCTCCGCCTCCTGAAAGCCAGACAGAAGCCCCGTCTTTTATCATGGCTGCCGCCTGCTGCCCTGATATAAACTTCTTCATTTCTTCTAACCTCCCAACACTGTGTTTATTTTTTTGATACAGACTCTCTGTATACCATTTTTCCTTCCAGAACTGGAGTCTTGGGCATCTTTCCTGTGCTGATACACTCATCAATGGCTGCCACTGCCAGCTGCGCCAGTTCTTTTGCCGGTGTCTCATAGGTAGTCAGATGAGGTGCGATCACATCGGACATAATGGAATTATCGAAACCTACGATGGAAAGATCTTCCGGTATATTCAGCTTCAGATCATAAGCTACTTTGTATACTCCATATGCCAGCATATCATCGCTGGCAAAAAATGCCCCTGGCCTGTTTTTCTGTTTTAAGAGATCTTCTATGATCTGATATGAATCTTCTGAGTCTTCTACATTAAACAGGATCTTTTCTTCATTTACATTCAGCCCATGACGTTTCAAAGAATCTAACATTCCCTCATAACGTTCCCGATAGATCATATTATCAAAGCTACGGAACAGGCCGCCTATATTTTTATGTCCCATCTCAATAAGATAGCTGACTGCTTCATCTGCCGCTTCCCTGTTTTTGATCCTGAGACAATGATCCAGGTCATCTTCATAGGTTCTGTTTAAATATACATAAGGGATCCCATATGTTTTTAAACGTTTAATGTGCTCATTTTCATCAGAACAGGTAGTAACGATCACTCCACTTACGTTCTGACTGTATAAGCGCTCCAGAAATTCTTTTTCTTTTTCCACCTTGTAATCCGTACTGCAAAGCAGCATCATATATCCTTTTTCACTGGCATAATTTTGCACATATCTTGCCAATTTGGGATAATACACGTTCCTGATACTTGGAACTACCAGCGCTAACAGATTTGTCTGACCTGTTTTTAATCCCACTGCTGTTTTATTGGGGGCATATCCCAATTCCTCTACTACTTCCATGATCCGTTCTCTTGTTTCCTGTTTAATATACCCTTTTCCAGCGATTGCCCTGGAAACAGTACATACTGAAACTCCGGCTTTCTTTGCTACGTCTTTAATCGTTGCCATATGTCACCTTTCTGCTACATTACCTGTAACAAATATGTATCCTGTTGCTGTTACGCAAATAAACAATTCTTTATATTATGATACCAGGGTCAAAAATCGGAAATCCGATGCAAGCTTGCTTGCCGGATGAATTTTGGACCTCAACATCATATTATATTTCTATTCATTTAACCCAATATATGTAAACGATTATATTATGCTGGATTTTGAGATAAACGTCAATAGATTTTATGAAAAAAGACAGGAATGCAAATCATCATACCTTTGTATGATATTGCTTTCCTGTCTTATATCTTAGTTTTAGGGGATGGTATTTTTATTCTCCTAACAGCATCTTCACTACTTCTATACTTTCTCCTGTTTCTGCCACAATCTCTTCTGCACTTTTTCCCTGACGGCTCAGCCGCAATATATTGGCAGAGATTTCAATGCCGGTCTGGCGGCCTTCTTCACGACCTTCCTGACGACCTTCCTCACGACCTTCCTCACGACCTTCCTGGCGGCCTTCCTCTAATCCCATCTGTTTCCACTGCTCTCTGAATTGTCTCTGTACCTCTTCCGCATCATACTCATAAATACTCATCTTAATAACCTCCGACCGATTTTTCTTTAAGAATTCTGCAAGGATATCATTTCGTATACAGTATTCTACCGCATCGTTTACAGCATTAGCCAGCGAAATTTTATTTTTCAAATTCTGCCTTATCTTGCTTACAAATTCCGCATAGTCACGAAGTTCCCTGCAGTGTTCCATCAATTCTTTGTTATAACCGATGTTTATATTCAACACTACTGTTTCTAACTCCAAAGCCGCATGCTCTGATGTTTTCTGGTACAGGCCGGAAAGTTTTAATACTTCCCGTTCTTCCATAGACTCTACCCCATTGTAGAAAACTACAAATTTAGGTTCCGGTATCTTTACAGGGATGCCACCGTAAAGAAAATCTTCTCTTGTAAGAGCTGAGTACACATCCGATACATAGAAAAGATTTCGCAGCGGGATATTTGGATTTTTTGTGGACTGATGTTCATAAAGCAGCAGCTGGTCATACAATACAAAGGACACATCATTTTTCATTTCCATATAGATCGCATTTTCCAGTGTCGTTACTGTCAGTGCATCTTCGTCCTCATAATCGGTTCCGTTCATTGCATTATAAAGAGCAAGTAATGCTTTCTTCTCTTTGAAAACCATGCGGAACACTCTGTCTTTGTAATTTCTTGCCACGCCGGGGATTTCTTTCATTATCCCCACTCTCTGTTCTGCGCTAATATCTGCCATACACAATTCCTCCTTGTCTGAGTAAATATGAGAGGAATCTCTTTGTGACATGCTTTTTAAGAAATCCTCTCTGCTTTTTGTTTTGGGTTTTAAGCATTGAAGATTTCCAAGATCGTTTTCACAAAAGAAAATGGCGAATGCCTGCAGAAATGTTAGAAACATCATGCTTTATTCTTACTATAGCACGAAAGGCGTCACTAGGCAAGGGGGTTATTAAAGTGACTATATAACAAAAGACTGTAAAAAGGATCTCTCCCCTTTACAGTCTTTCTTCTGCTTTTATTATCTTTTTATCTTTTTTTTGAAATATTTTCAAATATTCTCAGAAAGCTTATTTATTGCCCTTCAGGTACTCATCAATACCTCTTGCACCAGCTTTACCAGCTTCCATTGCAAGGATAACGGTTGCTGCACCTGTTACAGCATCACCACCTGCGTATACGCCTTCCTTGGTGGTCTTGCCGTTGGTCTCGTCAGCGATAATACATTTCCACTTATTAGTCTCCAGACCTTCTGTTGTGGAGGAGATCAGTGGGTTTGGAGAAGTACCAAGGGACATGATAACAGTATCTACATCGATGGTGTAATCAGAGCCTTCTACCTCTACTGGTCTGCGGCGTCCGGAAGCATCCGGTTCGCCCAGTTCCATCTTGCGTACTACCATGCCGGTTACCCAGTCATTTTCATCGGTTAAGATCTCTACCGGATTGGTCAGAAGGTCAAAGATAACGCCCTCTTCTTTTGCATGGTGAACTTCCTCAGCACGGGCTGGAAGCTCTGCTTCACTTCTTCTGTATACAACATGTACTTCTGCACCCAGACGAAGAGCGGTTCTTGCAGCATCCATTGCTACGTTTCCGCCGCCTACGATGGCAACTTTCTTACCTAAGTAAATAGGAGTATCATAGTCATCGCGGAATGCCTTCATCAGGTTGCTTCTGGTCAGGTACTCATTTGCGGATAATACACCGTTTGCATTCTCCCCTGGAATACCCATGAATTTAGGAAGTCCGGCACCAGAACCGATAAATACAGCTTTAAAGCCTTCCTCTTCCATCAGTTCGTCAATGGTAACAGACTTGCCGATAATAACGTCTGTTTCGATCTTAACGCCTAATTTCTTAACGTTCTCTACTTCTGGACGTACCACTCTGGTCTTTGGAAGACGGAACTCAGGAATACCATAAGTAAGAACACCGCCTGGCTCATGAAGTGCCTCGAAAATAGTTACTTCGTAGCCAAGTTTTGCAAGATCACCTGCACAGGTCAGACCGGAAGGACCAGAACCGATAACAGCTACCTTGATACCGTTAGTTGTCTCTGGCTTAGCTGGTACAACACCATTTTCTCTGGACCAGTCTGCTACGAAACGCTCCAGCTTACCAATGGAAATAGGATCGCCCTTAAAGCCGCGGATACATTTTCCTTCACACTGGCTTTCCTGAGGACATACACGTCCGCAGACTGCAGGCAGTGCACTGGACTCAGCGATGGTTGCAGCTGCGTCTTTAAACTTGCCTTCTTTTACTTCTGAAATAAATTTAGGAATGTTGATAGATACAGGACAGCCCTTTACGCACTGTGCGTTCTTGCAGTTTAAGCAGCGGGTTGCTTCTTCCTGTGCCTCTTCCTGGTTATATCCAAGACATACTTCCTCAAAATTAGTAGCTCTTACCTTTGGATCCTGTTCTCTCACAGGTACTCTCTTTAATACGTCCATTATTCTTCACCTCCGCAGTTTCCGCATCCGCCATGATGTGTCTTGCCTTCCTGGAACTTCAGGACTGCACGGCCTTCTTCTGTCTTATACATCTGCTGACGTTTCATAGCCTGGTCGAAATCTACCAGATGTCCGTCAAATTCAGGTCCGTCTACACATGCAAACTTCACTTCACCGCCTACAGAAACACGGCATGCTCCACACATACCAGTTCCATCTACCATGATCGGGTTCAGGCTGACGATGGTTGGGATTCCCAGTTCCTTGGTCAGCTTACATACGAATTTCATCATGATCATTGGTCCGATAGCAACACATACATCATACTTCTTGCCCTGATTTTCAACCAGGTCTTTGATAACCTCTGTTACCATGCCTTTGCGCTCATAGGAGCCATCATCTGTAGTAACATACAGATTTCCTGCAACTGCTTTTAACTTATCTTCCAGGATCAGAAGGCTCTTTGTCTTGGATCCTTCAATAACATCTACATCAATGCCATGTTCATGCATCCACTTAACCTGTGGATAAACAGGAGCAGAACCAACGCCGCCTGCTACGAACAGATATTTTCTCTTCTTAACTTCTTCTAAGTCTTCCTTTACAAATTCAGATGGCTGTCCTAAAGGACCTACGAAATCCTGGAAATAATCTCCGGCTTTCAGTTCTGCCATACGCATGGTAGAAGCGCCTACGATCTGGAATACGATAGTTACCAGGCCCTTCTCACGGTCGAAATCGCAGATAGTAAGCGGAATTCTCTCTCCAACTTCATCCATCTTAACGATAACGAATTCTCCTGGCTGACAGGCTCTTGCTACACGGGGTGCTTCCACATCCATCAGATAGATCTTGTCTGCCAGACATTCTGCATTTACAATCTTGTACATGTTTTCCCTCCTAAAATGTTTACATTTTTCATAAAACTTCTATTATAGATCAGGCAGATCACTCTATCCTGATGCTGTAACCTTTTTCCCAGGTCTCCCAGGCCTTTAAGCTCTGAACTCCCTGTCTGTCCTTTAACTCGCCGGTAAAATCCTTTGAGTCACATACACCGTACCATGGCTCCAGACATACAAAAGGATGTGTCTTTTCCATAGTCCAGACTCCCACAAAAGGAAAGCCGTTGCATATTAATGTAACATATGGTTTCCCATCTGTCAAAAGTCCTACGCTGCTAAGCTGTTCTTTATCAAACATATAGGTAAGCGCTGTATCAAAAAATCCTGGTGTTACAGGAACTTTTCCCTCTGTCAGTTTTAAATCGCCCTGAAGAACGCTTTCCTCATATCCATTTGAATCCGGTGCCTGATAATGGAGACTGTCCTGATGTTCTCCTGCTTTTACACCTTCTTTGTTAAATACAAGGGCGTAATCGTAAATATTCTTTCCTTCCGGCACCTGGAATGCCGGGTGGCCGCCGATCATAAACAGCATTTCTTTTCCATTTAAATTAGTCACTTTCCAGGAAGTTTCAATGGTGCGTCCTTTTAAACGGTGTGTAATCTCCAGTTCAAAATGGAATGGATATTTTTCCATTGTTTCCGGTGTATCTTTTAATACGTATGTACACTCATCCATATCACAAAGCACCGGTTCAAAATCCATATCTCTTGCAAAACCATGAGGAGTAATATTATATTCTTTTCCCTCATAGCGGTATTTCCCATCTACAGATTTTCCAATAAATGGAAAAAGAATAGGTGAATGGCGATCCCATATAGCAGGATCCGCACTCCATAAAATTTCTCTGTCTGCTTTTTTATCGTAGAT
>JBNMGK010000421.1:0-2258 GCA_050872205.1 Enterocloster sp. | reverse complement strand
GCATCTGTGACAACAGGACTTGGAGATCTGTTAAAAGGATTGAAGCTGTAATATGTCCTTTCAGAACCTTTTCTGCACCTGTCTTTGTGGCCGATTTTCCGCCAGTCGCACCCGAATTTCATCAACGTACGTACCGCGTACGCCTCAGAAATTTGGGCGCAACTGACAAAAAATCTTCTCACAAAACCAGGTACAGAAAGGTCCCGAAAGAACATAAAAAGGAGGGAACGGGATGTCAGTTATCCCAAAAACAAAAGATCAGGTAGACCAGTGGCGGTCTGTGATGTTTTTGTATGATTCCGCGTTAAAAAAATTAAACACAAAAATAGAGATACTGAACAATGAATTTGTAAACCGCTATGACCATAATCCCATTGAGCATATCAAATCCCGACTGAAAACAGCTGACAGCATTGTAAAGAAGCTGAAAAAAGACGGGCGGGAAGTGACCATTGAAAATATGATGGAACACTTAAGCGATATTGCGGGCATCCGCATTATCTGTTCCTTTACCTCTGATATTTACCAGATCGCCCAGATGATATCATCTCAGGGAGATATAACGGTGCTTCACGTAAAGGATTATATTAAAAATCCCAAGCCAAATGGTTATAAAAGTTATCATATGGTAGTGACGGTTCCGGTATATCTTACAGACGGACCTGTAGAGACGAAAGTGGAGATCCAGATCCGTTCGGTTGCCATGGATTTCTGGGCCAGTCTGGAGCATAAGATCGCTTATAAATTTGAAGGAAACGCGCCGGAAGGTCTGCTTCAGGAGTTGAAAAACTGCGCCGATATGGTGGATATGCTGGATAAGAAGATGTTTTCCTTAAATGAGGCCATTACTGCCTATGCGAAGACTCACCCGGAAGCAGAGGAAGATGTTGCTGATCATGAAAACCGTGAACAGGAACAGAGGGATATGAAGTGAGACACAGCGGATGAAACTATTTTTGAAATTTACAGATGAAGTAATAAAACAGAACCTGCGCCAGTTGGTATTATTTACTCTTTTATACCGGCTGGTTGCAGGTATATTCTATATTAAGACGGTAAATACCATTTTAAGGTTCTCTTTGCATGTGGCGGGGTACAGTTACCTTACTATAGGCAATCTGAGGGCCTTTCTTTGCCACCCGCTGACCATTGTCCTTGCGATTTTTATCCTGTTTCTGGGGATGATATTTCTCATGATCGAGACCGGGGCAATGATAATGGCCTACAATTCTTCTATTTATCTGCGCAGGATCGGTGCTGTATCCATTTTCCTGGGGGGACTGTCCCAGACTGTGGATGAGCTTCGCAGGAAAAACGGGAAGCTTTTGCTGGCGGTTTTAGGTAATTATGTTCTCATGAACTGCTATTTCCTGGTGCGGATACTGACCCGGATGAAGCCGGTAAATTTTGTCCTCTATGAGATACTTCACGCTCCGGGGGCACGTATGGCACTGGTAGTAGGCGGCGTTTTGCTGACTGTTTTCTTAGTACCGGCCATGATGGTGTTTTTTGCCTGTATGCTGGAGCAGAAAAGCTTTAAGGATGGACTTGCCAAAAGCCGTCAGATGCTAATGGGAAAATGGCCGCTGGCAGTTCTTTTGCTGGTGGTCTTAAACCTGTTTCTGGTCATTGCCCTGGTACTCCTTTATGGCATTGTCATGGTCCTGGCGGCGGTACTGGTCACATTATTTGCGAAAGCTTATACAGCAACAGCAGTTATGGCAACGGTCAGCTACCGGATTGAGTGGCTGATCCTGTTTTTAGGCTCTGCCATGGCTTCTGTGACGGATTTTGGCGCCATGACAGTGCTTTATCACCAGTTTGGCGGTACGCTGCCGATCCCGGAACAGGAATATGAGTTTGCCCGCAGCAGGGAAGGCTATTCCAAGCGCAGGTGGTTTTTTACACTTACAGCGGTATTTTCCGGAATTGCCGCTTTTATGGTTTTTGATATGGTGTATAATGGAAATTCACCGGATCAGGCGATCTTATCCCAGGTGGAGATCACTGCCCACAGAGGCAGCTCCAAACGGGCACCGGAAAATACCATGGCTGCGATCAGGGAAGCTATTGATGAAATGGCAGATTACAGCGAGATCGATGTGCAGCTGTCAGAAGACGGTGTGCCTGTAGTCTGTCACGACTTAAACCTGGCCCGTGTGGCAGGTGTAGATGTGTCCTTGAAAAACCTTACATTTGACCACCTGGAGCAGCTGGATGTGGGAAGTCATTTCAGCTCCCAGTTTGCAGGGGAGAAG
>JBNMGK010000516.1:0-1227 GCA_050872205.1 Enterocloster sp. | reverse complement strand
TTTTAGTCTTGCCGCAATCTCATTATAGTTAAAATGACTAAAGGCTTCCTCCAGAAGCGGGATCAGCTGGGCCCTGTTTTTAGAGATCAGCGCAGCATTGGCAAACCGCTCATCTTCTGCCAGCTCCGGCACATTTAACGCCTCTGCTAACGGTTTCCAGTAGCGGTCATGCTGGGTGACAGCCAGATGGAGCCATTCCCCGTCCTTACATTTATAAAAAGTATAAAGAGCTCCCATTTCTGATCTCTTTTTGGGATAATGATAACCATACTGTTCAAAAGCGGACATAGTACCGCAAAGCCACACTGCATTTCCAAAAAGAGAAATTTCTACAAAATCACCTTTTCCTGTGCGCTCCCTGTTAAAAAGAGCTGCACAGATACCGCCAAATAAAGCTGCACCAGTTGCTCCATCTCCGATACAGCCCGGCGCGCTTGCAGGATAACCACTTGGTTCTGCCATATCCGCTAACATTCCGGACCGGGAGAAAAAAGCAACTCCGTCATATCCCGGCGCATCCACATCAGGACCTGTCTGGCCATATCCGGTTACCAGGCCATAGATCATCTTTGGGAAACGTTCCTTTAATGATCCATAATCAAGGCCTGATCTTACCAGAGATTTTAAACGGTTGTTGGTAATAAATACATCCGCGTCCTTAAGAAGACGGAATAATACGTCTTTTCCTTCCGGTGTCTTTGTATTTAACTGGATATCCTTTTTGCCTAAATTGTAAAGATCAAAAAGAGGATTTTCCTCATCTGTAACAGGGAGTCCGCAGTTGGCACCGTAAAAACGCCACGGATCACCTGCCGTGCTCTCCACACGGATCACATCTGCTCCCATTTCTGCCATTAATCTTCCTGTTGTAGGCGCAGCCACAAAACTGGCCAGTTCAACTACCTTCACTCCTTCTAAGGGTTTATGTACGCTCATGATCTTTCCCTCCTGCTCCTAAAAATATTCTCCCGGAATCTTTCTGCGCCCTTGTTCCCAAAAGCCATCGGTCAGACGATCCCCATTTTTATGCATAAAATAGATACAAATAAGGTTATAAAGCCTGGTATATAAGTAGACATCATATACATTTTAAGACATTCAGCATAAGGCATGCGAAGCACTGCCGCCGCATTGGGTATTCCCGCATTATGAGGCGCAATGCTGGTAAAAGAAGTAAGCATCATCATGCGGTGGGCATTGCCTGCGCTAAGTCCTGCCAGTGTATAC
>JBNMGK010000373.1:0-2729 GCA_050872205.1 Enterocloster sp. | reverse complement strand
CCAGATGGTAATTTCGTGATGCAGAAGGGAGATAAGATTTCTTTCATCGCGTCCCATGCAGACAGTGCAGACTTCTTTAAGAAAGCCGGAATTGTAAATAACTCTGTAAAAACTGCCATGTTTGTAGGCGGTGGAAAGCTGACCTACTATCTGTGCAATCAGCTGGCAGATACAAAGATCAAGATCAAGATCATTGAGCAGGATGAAGCACGGTGCAGACAGTTAAGTGAACTGCTGCCAAATGCCATGATCATCCACGGCGATGGTTCTGACCAGCAGGTCTTATTAGAAGAAGGTATCCGCCAGACTGAGGCATTTGCTTCTTTAACAGGCTTTGATGAGGAAAATATCATGCTTTCCCTGTATGCAGCCAGCCAGTCTAATGCAAAGCTGATCACAAAGGTAAACAGGATCTCCTTTGAGAGCGTGATCAATTCCCTGAATTTAGGAAGTCTGATCCAGCCGAAAATGCTGACTGCAGACTTGATCCTTAAGTATGTAAGAGCGATGCAGAACTCTATGGGAAGCAATGTAGAAACTCTTTATAAGATCGTGGCTGACAAGGCAGAAGCACTGGAGTTCCGTGTAAAAGAAGGTTCTCCGCTCCTTGGCATTCCTCTTGAAAAACTGGAACTGAAAAGCAACCTGTTAGTAGCCTGCATCAACCGTAACGGCCGTATCATTACCCCACGAGGCAAAGATACCATTGAAGCCGGCGATACCGTGATCATTGTAACGACCCACACAGGCCTGAATGATCTTACCGACATCTTAAAGTAAAGGGGCGGCAGTAATGAATCATAGTATTATTATCTATATGTTAGGCTGGATCATGAACATAGAAGCAGCTCTGATGCTTATTCCTATGATCACAGCAGTGGTTTACAAAGAAAGTATCCTTACCTGCTATGGCGCAGTAGCGGTGGTGTGTGCAGTCCTTGGCTTCTTATGCACCAGAAAAAAGCCGAAAGTAGGGATGTTCTTTGCAAAAGAAGGTTTTGTACTGGTATCCTTAGGCTGGCTGGTTTTAAGCTTCTTTGGCTGCCTTCCCTTTGTGTTAAGCGGGGAGATTCCACATTTTATTGATGCGTTATTTGAGATTGTATCCGGTTTTACCACTACCGGTTCCAGTATCCTTCCAGAGGTAGAGAAATTGTCAAAGGCAAGTTTGATCTGGCGAAGTTTTTCCCACTGGATCGGCGGTATGGGTGTCCTGGTATTTATCCTTGCCATTCTTCCAATGACAGGAGATTATGATATGCACATTATGAGAGCAGAAAGCCCGGGACCTTCTGTTGGAAAACTGGTGCCAAAGATCCGTATTACCGCAAAACTGTTATATGTAATCTATTTCTTTATTACAGTAGTAACAGCTGTTTTCCTGCTGATCGGGAAAATGCCTGTATTTGATACAATTTGTATGAGCCTTGGCGCAGCAGGTACAGGAGGTTTTGCCTGCCGGAACAGCGGACAGGCCGGTTATACTGTATACCAGCAGGCTGTTTTAAGTATTGCCATGATCCTTTTTGGCATTAACTTTAACGTGTATTATCTGCTTTTGATCCGTAAACCAAAGGAGGCCTTTAAGTGCGAGGAAATGCGTGGCTATCTGGCGATCATCCTGGCAGCAGTTGTGCTGATCACTATTAATATCCGCTCCATGTTCCCGTCCCTTTTTCTGGCTGCACACCATGCATTATTCCAGGTTGCTTCTATTATTACAACTACCGGCTATTCTACTGTGGATTTTGACAAGTGGCCGGAATTTTCCAAATGCATTATCGTGCTGTTGATGTTCATCGGTGCCTGCGCCGGAAGTACAGGCGGTGGAATGAAAGTTTCCCGTATTATGATTGCATTTAAGGAAGCAAAACGTGAGATCTCTACCATGATCCACCCAAGGAGCGTAAAGGTCTTAAAATACGAAGGAAAAGTGATCGGAAATGATACACTTCGTGTTTTAAACTGCTATATCATTGTATATTTCATGCTGTTTGTAGCATCAGTTCTCATCGTCAGCCTGGATAATTACGATTTTACCACCAGCTTTACAGCAGTAGCAGCAAACTTCAACAATATCGGACCGGGACTTTCCGTTGTAGGACCTGCTTCCAACTTTTCCATGATGTCCTATCTGTCAAAATCAGTACTGATCTTTGATATGCTGGCAGGAAGACTGGAACTGTTCCCGGTACTTGTCCTTCTTTCTCCAGGAACCTGGAAGAGGGGATAAAATATTTGGAAAAAATCAGAAAACACTATTGAAAAGTGTTTGAAAAATATTTAAAAAATGTTCTTGACATTTGAAATGTCGGGTGCTATTATACTTAAGTATGCCGCACAGCGAGGTAAAAGATTTCCAAGGAAACACCGAAGCTGGCGAGTAATGAACATAGGAGGTGCCTTTTTATGTACGCGATTATTGCAACAGGCGGAAAGCAGTACAAGGTAGCAGAAGGCGATGTCATTAAGGTAGAAAGACTGGGCGCAGGCGCAGGCGAGACCGTAACATTTGACCAGGTGCTGGCTGTTAACAACGGCGAACTGCAGATTGGATGCCCAACCGTAGCCGGAGCAACTGTTACAGCAACAGTTGAGAAGGAAGGCAAGGGAAAGAAAGTTATCGTTTACAAGTATAAGAGAAAAACTGGCTATCACAAAAAGAACGGCCACAGACAGCTCTTTACAGAAGTTAAGATCGAAAAGATCAACGCTTAATTGAAATGATT
>JBNMGK010000486.1:0-1606 GCA_050872205.1 Enterocloster sp. | reverse complement strand
TACCATGGCGCTGTCTATGCAGTTATCTCTTCTGTAGCAAAGATCGTGGCTGCAGGCGGTGATTACAGAAAGATCCGCTTTACCTTCCAGGAATACTTCCGCAGAATGAGCAGTGACCCAACCAGATGGAGCCAGCCATTTGCAGCACTTCTTGGTGCTTATAATGCTCAGATGGGCTTTGGACTTCCTTCTATCGGCGGTAAGGATAGTATGTCCGGTACCTTTGATGATGAACATGGTGAGATCAATGTACCACCTACACTGGTTTCCTTTGCAGTGGATGTAAACAGCTACAAGAACATCATTACTCCTGAATTTAAGAAAGCAGGAAGCAAGATCGTAGAATTTAAGATCACCCGTGATAACTATGATCTGCCAGATTACGCTCAGATCATGGACGGCTACGGAAAGCTGTTTGAAGATATCAAGGCTGGAAAGATCCTTTCTGCTTATGCAGTAGAAGGCAGAGGCGCTGCGGAAGCTGTAAGCAAAATGGCATTCGGCAACAAGCTGGGCGTTAAGATCGAGCACAATGTAGATCCGAGAGATTTCTTTGGCGCAGGCTGGGGCAATATTGTATGCGAAGTAGCAGAAGGAAAAGTGGGAGAACTTTCTATTCTATATACTCTCCTTGGTGAAGTAACAGACAAGGGCGTATTTGAATATGGAAATACCACTATTACCATGGATGAAGCTTTAGCAAGCTGGATGAAGACCTTGGAGGACGTATTCCCAACTGTTACAGGAAAAGAAAAGACAGGCGAAGCTGCAAAGGTAGAAGAAAAGCTTTACGATACAGATACTATTTACATCTGCGACCACAAGCTGGCACAGCCGGAAGTATTTATCCCTGTATTCCCAGGCACCAACTGCGAATATGACAGTACAAAGGCCTTTGAGCGTGCAGGCGCAAAGGTAGTAACAAAGGTATTTAAGAACTTAAGCGCTCAGGATATCCGTGAGTCTGTAGAAGAATACAAAAAAGAGATCGCAAAAGCACAGATTATCATGTTCCCAGGCGGCTTCTCTGCTGGTGATGAGCCAGACGGTTCTGCTAAATTCTTTGCAACTGTATTCCGCAACGCAGTGATCAAAGAAGAGGTAGAAAAGCTGTTAAATGAGCGTGACGGACTTATGCTTGGTATCTGCAACGGTTTCCAGGCCCTGATCAAGTTAGGTCTTGTTCCGGAAGGCAAGATCACAGAGCAGAAGCCAGATTCTCCTACACTGGCTATGAACACCATTGGACGCCACATTTCCAAGATGGTTTATACTAAGGTTATGACCAACAAGTCCCCATGGCTGGCAGAAGCAAAACTGGGCGGCGTATACTGCAACCCGGCTTCCCACGGCGAAGGACGTTTCGTAGCAGATGAAGCATGGCTCCATCGTCTCATTGCAAACGGCCAGGTAGCTACCCAGTATGTAGACGACAAGGGCAATGTGACCATGGACGAATACTGGAATCCAAATGGCTCTTATATGGCCATCGAAGGCATCACAAGCCCGGATGGACGTATCCTTGGCAAGATGGCTCACTCTGAGAGAAGAGGCGAGGCGGTTGCCATGAATATTTACGGCGAGCAGGATATGAAGATCTTTGAGT
>JBNMGK010000007.1:0-25265 GCA_050872205.1 Enterocloster sp. | reverse complement strand
ACTTTACAGCAGGCGGAAGCGAGTCTGACAACTGGGCATTAGTTGCTACAGCAGAGGCTTACAGCGCAAAGGGCAAGCACATCATCACCAGCAAGATCGAGCATCATGCTATCCTTCATACCTGCCAGTATCTGGAGAGCAGAGGTTATGAGGTAACTTATCTGGATGTAGATGAAAACGGTGTTGTTAAATTAGACGAATTAAAGAAAGCCATCCGCCCGGATACCATTCTGATCTCCATTATGTTTGCAAACAATGAGATCGGAACCATTGAGCCTATTAAGGAGATCGGTGAGATCGCAAAAGAACACGGCATCTTATTCCACACAGACGCTGTACAGGCTTATGCCCATGTGCCGATCAATGTAGATGAGTGCCACATTGATATGTTAAGCTCCAGCGGCCACAAGTTAAACGGACCAAAGGGAATTGGTTTCCTGTACATCCGCACCGGCGTAAAGATCCGTTCCTTTATCCACGGCGGAGCCCAGGAGCGTAAGCGCCGTGCAGGTACTGAAAATGTTCCTGGCATCGTAGGTTACGGAAAAGCAGCCCAGATCGCCATGGCAACCATGGATGAGCGCATTGCAAAAGAGACCAAGTTAAGAGATCACCTGATCAAGCGTGTAACAGAGGAGGTTCCATTTACCAGAGTCAACGGTTCCAGAACCAACCGTCTGCCAAACAATGTAAACTTTGCATTCCAGTTCATCGAGGGCGAGTCCTTACTGATCAAGTTAGACATGGCTGGCATCTGCGGTTCCAGTGGTTCTGCATGTACTTCCGGATCTCTGGATCCATCTCATGTACTGTTAGCTATCGGACTGCCTCATGAGATCGCACATGGTTCCCTGCGTCTGACCTTAAGCGAAGAGAACACCATGGAAGAAATGGATTATGTAGTAGAGCAGATCAAGGAGATCGTTTCTTACTTAAGAGGTATGTCTCCTTTATATGAGGACTACCTTAAGCATCATAAGAACTAAAAACAGACAGTGTGCCGCCTGCCGTGGCAGGCGGCAGAGCAAGGTATTTCGTGAACTGCAAGCAGAACACATCATCCGCGGGCTGCGAATAGCCTGCGGATAATCAACCAACCATCAGGAGGAATTTTTTCATGTATTCAGAAAAAGTAATGGACCATTTTCAGCATCCAAGAAATGTGGGAGAAATAGAAGACGCCAGCGGCGTAGGAACTGTAGGAAACCCAAAATGTGGTGATATCATGCGTATCTACTTAGATATTGATGACAACCAGATCATCCGTGACGTAAAGTTTAAGACCTTCGGCTGCGGCGCTGCTGTTGCAACCAGCAGTATGGCTACTGAATTAGTAAAAGGAAAGACGGTTCAGGAAGCAATGGAAGTTACCAACAAGGCAGTTATGGAAGCATTAGACGGACTTCCACCAGTAAAGGTACACTGTTCTCTGTTAGCTGAGGAAGCGATCCATGCAGCTTTATGGGATTATGCCCAGAAAAACGGTATTAAGATCGAAGGACTGGAGCAGCCTAAGGAGAATATCGGCGAAGAGGAAGAAGAGGAAGACTATTGAGTAGAAAAGTAGTAGTAGGCATGTCAGGAGGAGTTGACTCCTCCGTGGCAGCCTGGCTGTTAAAAGAACAGGGTTACGACGTCATCGGCGTGACCATGCAGATATGGCAGGATGAGGATACCGAGGTTCAGGAAGCTGAGGGGGGCTGCTGCGGCTTAAGTGCTGTAGATGATGCCCGCCGTGTTGCTATGGACATTGGTATCCCTTATTATGTTATGAACTTTAAAGATGAGTTCCGCAGACAGGTCATGGACTATTTTGCAGCAGAATATATGGCGGGACGCACTCCCAACCCATGTATCGCCTGCAACCGGTATGTAAAATGGGAATCCTTGCTGCGCCGCAGCCTTTCTATTGGCGCAGATTACATTGCAACCGGTCATTATGCAAGGATCGAACAGCTTCCAAATGGCAGATATGCCATTAAAAAGTCAGTAACAGCGGCAAAGGATCAGACCTATGCCCTTTATAACCTGACCCAGGACCAGCTTTCCCATACCCTGATGCCTGTAGGAAATTATCACAAGGATGAGATCCGTGATATGGCAGAAAAACTGGGACTTCCAGTGGCTTCTAAGCCGGACAGCCAGGAGATTTGTTTTATCCCGGACCATGATTATGCGTCCTTTATTGAAGAATATACAGGAAAGACTATGAAACCTGGCAATTTCGTAGATCTGGACGGCAATGTACTGGGCCGTCATAAAGGCATTTCCCATTACACCGTAGGACAGAGAAAAGGCTTAAACCTGGCTATGGGTTATCCTGTTTTTGTTGTGGCGATCCGCCCGGAGACCAATGAAGTAGTCCTGGGAAATGGACAGGACGTATTTACCGATGTAGTCCGCTGCAATAAATTAAACTGGATGTCATTAGACGGCATTGGTGAGGAAGAGGTTGAGGTCAACGCCAAGATCCGTTACAGCCACAAGGGGGCACCATGTAAAATCCGCCGTATTGGAGAAGATATGGTGGAATGCCGTTTTGAAGAACCGGTACGCGCGGCAACACCGGGACAGGCAGTTGTATTTTATCAGGATGATTATGTAGCAGGCGGGGGAACCATTTTATGAGAAAGCAGAGAGAAAAAGTAAGTATAAAGGCAGCTGCCATTCTTTTAGGCGCAGCGCTTTTAACAGGAGGCTGTTCAGGGTATCAGTCCAGTGAAGAATTGAGAAAAGGAGCAGAAACGGTACAGACAGAAAATAAAGACAGCGGGGAAAATGGAGCCGAAAATGGTTCTGGTGAAGCCGGTGACAAAAATATGGATAAAGCAGCCGGGGCATCTGACGAGAAAAGCAGTGAGCCAACGGCCCAGATCATCCAGAGCGAAACAGAGCGCACTGCAGCTCCGGCACCGGAATTTAAAGAGGTTTCTGATACGGTTTATGTAAAGTCTGAAGGCGGCACTGTCCGTGTCCGTTCCTCCTGCGATACTTCTGCAGAGGATAACATTATTGCAAATGTTGGAAATGCAACGAAACTTACCCGTACCGGCACCAGTGAAAAGTGGGATAGAGTAAAATATGAGGGAATGACCGTTTATATTTCTTCTCAGTTTGTGACCACAGAAGAGCCAAAAGAGCCGGAGACAACAGCAGCAGCGAATGTGGCTGCAGACGGCCAGGTGACATTGAATTCTCCCTGGAAATACGCAGACTACGCCAAGATCAATTCCGGCGCGGCAGTCCTTTACCGCACCACTGCTGCGGAAAAGAAGAACAAGGTGATCGCAGTAAATGCAGGCCACGGTACAAAGGGCGGAAGCTCCGTAAAGACCCAGTGTCACCCGGACGGAACACCGAAAGTAACCGGCGGTACCACAGGAGCAGGAGCTACTTCCGCAGTAGCTGTATCCGGAGGAATGACATTTTCAGACGGAACACCGGAGAGCAAGGTCACACTGGCTATGGCAAAAGTATTAAAGGACAAGCTTTTGGCAGCTGGTTATGATGTGCTGATGATCCGTGACGGGGAAGATGTCCAGTTAGATAACATTGCAAGAACGGTGATCGCAAACAATGCGGCAGACTGCCACATTGCCCTTCACTGGGACTCCACTACCAGCAACAAAGGGGCATTTTATATGAGCGTTCCAGATGTGGCTTCTTATAAGAACATGGAACCTGTAAAATCCCACTGGCAGCAGCACAATGCACTGGGAGCAAATCTGGTAGAAGGACTTAAGAGCGCAGGAGTAAAGATCTTTTCCGGCGGTTCCATGGCAATGGATCTGACCCAGACTTCTTATTCCACGGTGCCATCCATTGACATTGAGCTGGGAGATAAGGCTTCTGACCATTCACAGGCTACATTAAACCAGTTAGGAGACGGTCTGGTAGCAGGTGTGAAGGCCTATTTTGGACAGTAGGCAGATGATATGTAACTTTCCCGCATTATGCGGGTAAATGGTGCAGCTGCTTTGCATGAGGGATGCAAAGTGGGCGCTATATAGCAGAAAGGAGTTACAATATGAGAAAGGTAAAACGTTTTGCAGCAATCGTCCTTACAGCCACACTTTTAAGCCCTGCAACAGCTTATGCAGGCAATGTGGAAGACGCAAAGGCTCTTTATGAGCAGGTAACAGAAAAGCAGAAATCCGTTACGGATATGAATGCTTATTATGATTACCAGATCCGCCTTTCCGGCAGCGCCTTAGAAGGAGCGGAAGATGCCGGCAGCATGCGCATGGAAATGAATGTACGCATGAACCATTTAACGGATATGGAAAAACTGCAGTACAGCAGCTACAGCCGTATCACCATGCCGGGACAGGAACTTGTGATCAGCGTTATGTATTACAAAGACGGAACCAGCTATATGGACGCAGGCGGAATGAAGATCAAATATTCCATGGATCTGTCACAAATGGCAAAGCAGATCAGCAATCAGACAATGATGTTAGCTTCAGGACAGGCGCAGGAGGATCTGATGACGGATTTCCGCTTATGGACAGAAGGGGACAACCAGGTAGTTGGCTTTGTGATCCAGGGCGATAAGATGACTGATTACATGGATCAGGTATTAAATGGTCTGGGAATGGGAAGTGCCCTGCTTTCCGGAAGCGGCATGAACATGAAATTTTCAGACATTCCATGTGAATATGTAGTAGATCCTAATGGTGACTGCATTAAGATGCGCATGAAGATGAACCTGGGAATGGATGTGGACGGAAAGACCGCAAACATTGACATGGACGGAGATGTAGGTATTGCAGATCCAGGCAGTCCTGTAGAAGTAAATTTCCCGGATCTGAGAGATTATAAGGATCTGGCAGAGGTTTACGCAAGATAAAACAGAATATAAGTAAAAGATCCAGCCGCCAGGTATCACTGCCTGGCGGTTTTTAGTTGTGTATTAAGTATTCAGGCAGTATAATGAGTGCAATGACAAAGGAAGGGGGAAAGGTACAGGAGATGAAAATAGCGGTCTGTGATGATGAGGCTCCCATTCGGGAATTGTTGAAAGAAAAGATCCAGAAATATTATTTTTCCCAGAATATTGAGTTTTCTATTACCACATTTGAAAGTGGGGAAAACCTCCTAAATCAGGGGAGGGGGTACGAATGCGATGTCCTTTTTCTGGATGTAGATATGCCTGGGAAGAATGGAATGGAGACGGCAAAGGAGATACGAAAGACAAACAAGGATATGCTGATCGTATTTCTCACAGCCTACAGCGAATTTGTATTTGAAAGCTTTAAGGTGGACGCTTTCCGGTATCTGGTAAAGCCTTTAAAAGACCAGGAACTGGAAGAAGTACTGTCAGCGGTCCAGCATAAACTGTATGTGGATGATGAAGAATATTTAAGTTTTCAGTTCCAGAATGAGACATACAATGTGCGCTACAGTGACATTATTTACATTGAAGGCATGCGGGATAAGATATGGCTGTACTGCAAGGATGATACTTACAGGTGGCATGGAACCTTAAAGGCTCTTCAGGAGCTTTTGGCAGGCAGAGGATTTTTCCAGGTACACCGCAGTTACATCATTAATATGGAAAAGATCCAGAAATATAATTCCCAGGAAGTGATCCTGGAGGGGGACTGCCAGGTCCCGATCAGCCGGTACAAGCTGGACGCTTTTAAAGAAGCCTATATTAAATTCTGGAGTAAAATATTATGATGACTTATGTATTTATGGTGTTTGCCTGCGGCTTGAATTTTGTAGGACTTTTAATATATATGATCGGAACGCCCAGACTGACACAGCTGTATGCAGAACTGAAGCTAAAGCAGAAACTGATCCTCATAGCAGGTACAGCTGCAGCAACTATGGTGGTCATGTACACCAGGCTGTATCTGATCTTACTTCTGGCTCTGGAATACGCAGCTGTATATATACGGGCCCGGGAGAAAAGTGAAAAATACAGGTCAGTGGCGGTCCGGGGGCTCATCAGTCTCCTTTTTCTCCTTTTGATCGAGCTGGCAGTCAGCCTGCAGTTTTATTTTCATCAGATCGTGCTTTCCGATCAGCAGATCCAGGTGATCTGTTATCTGGGAATGGCTACGGCCCAGTCCTGTCTGGTGATCCTGGATGAATACCGGACTGTGGAACCGGGATTTAAGAAAATGCTTTTTATGGCATTAGAGGTGCGCTCTGTGGAAAACCTTATCTGGCTGGTAGTCTGCATCCGGGCGGCAGTATTTGAACGGGATTATATGCTGCTTACTGGTTGGTTCGTATTTACGATCTTTATGTGTTATTTCGTATTATTCGTGGTCCGTTTCCAGGTGGAAGAGCGGGCAAAAATGGAAAAGCGGGCAGATATCCATGTGAATACCTATGAATATTATCTTCATATGGAAGAAGAGCATCTGCTGATCCGGAAAATGTACCACGAGATGAAAAACCAGCTTATGATCCTGCAAAATGATGAAAGCGGCCTGACTGCAGCCAATGCAAAACAGGTGCAGACCTTTGAAAAGAAGCTGGATACGTTAAAACAGTTTTATCATACAGGTTTTACATCCTTAGATATCCTGCTGTTTGACGGAAAGATGAAAGCAGAGTCCAGAGGCATTTCCTTTGATGCAGTGATCTCAGAGAACTGTCTGGATTTTATGGCAGAAGAAGATGTGAATGTTATTTTCAGCAATGCGATCATCAATGCCATTGAAGCCTGTGACAAGATCACGGAAGGGGAAAAAACGATCCGCATAAAGGCGGGTAAAAACCTGGATGATATTCTGATCTATGTAAAGAACACAGTTGCCAAAGACCGGACAAAGGGAACGCTGCATACCAGCAAGAAAAACAAGCATCTTCATGGGATCGGCATGACCAGTATCCAGGAATGTGCGGAAAGGTACGGCGGATATGTATCGATCATTGAAGAAAACGATACATTCCAGCTGGCGATCTTATTTAACAGGGGGGGGGCAACTAAAAGCCATGAAAAAGAGAACAAAGAATAAGCTGGGCTCCCGTTTCCTCACATGCCTGCTCTTTCTTCTGCTGTTATGCAGTTACAGCCAGACCTGTTTTGCAAAAACAGATGAGGTGAACTTTGAACGTGACTATCTTCCAAGGATCTTTAATTCAGATAACGGCCTGGAAGGATCTGCAGTGAAATGTCTCCTTTCTTCAGAGGACGGGTTTATCTGGGCTGGCAGTTATACAGGGCTTTACCGCTATGACGGAACGGAATTCCAGAAATATCTCATTGACGGCCGTTCTGTTACTGTAAATGACATGCTTCAGGATAAGAACGGAACTTTCTGGATCGGTACAAATGGAGAAGGTCTCTACCGGTTTGACGGTGAAGAATTTATAAATTATGAGGCAGAACCGCTTCCAGACGGCGCCGGAGTGATCAATCAGTTATTTCTGGACGCAGAAGGGACTCTTTTTGCGGGTACCAGAGACGGCCTGATTTCTGTAGATCCCTCAGACGGGGAGCGGAAGGTGCATTATTATGAAGCCACCCGTGGAATGGATTTTTATGATATGGAAGAGCTGGATGCAGGGGAGAAGCTTCTGATACGAAAGACAGGAGAGATCCTTTTGCTGGAACAGGAGCAGGACCGTGTAAGTCCCTATTCACCGGAACTGGGATCATGGAAAGCACGATGCGCTGTTCCCGATGAAAAAGGAAATTTCTATATTGGGACCTCTGGCAGTGAGATACTGAAAGTAAGCCGTGAGGGAAAGCTTCAGAAGGTGATCGACGGTGACGGTCTCTATTCCTTTAATGAGATCTATGGATTTGAAAATGGAAAATTCTGGATCTGCAGTGACAATGGCATTGGACTTTTACAGGATGACAGTGTTGCAAAACAGCATTTTCTGTTAAGTGACTCCATGGAGGAAGCATGTAAAGATTACCAGGGAAATTTCTGGTTTGCCTCTTCACGCCAGGGGATCATGGAAATCTATGAAAATGGTTTTTCAGATCTGGGGACCTACTGGGGACTGCACCAGACAGTGAATACGATCCAGAAATATGGAGATGCCATATACGTTGGCTGTGATAACGGTCTTTTCTGCTACAATGGCAGAAAACCAGTAGAAAATGAATTGACAGCAGCCTGCAGTGGGGAACGGATCCGCCAGATCTTTAAGGATAAAGAGGGAAATCTGTGGGTAGCCGGTTTTAAGAATGGTCTCTATGTACTGAAAAATACAGGAGAGCTTATTATATACAATATGGAAAACAGCGGTCTGACCACCAATAAAATACGCTGTATCCGTCAATGTAAGGATGACAGCCTGCTGATCGGTACCGAAGACGGGCTTTTCCAGAAAAAAGGGGATGAGATCCGGCCTCTGACGGATAATAAAGTGTTAAATTCCAGGCGGATCATGGATGTGGCGGAATATGACGGCCTGGTGTATGTGGCTACAGACGGTTATGGGGTATATGAGGTCAAAAACGGCACAGTGGAAAATATCTATTCCAGGAAACAGGGACTTCATTCCGGTATTGTGATGAAGCTGGTTCCCTCAGAGAACCTGCAGGGAGTATGGCTGGTAGGCGGAGATGAGATCTGCTTTATTGACCATGAAAAACAGATCCGCCATGCTGCGCAGATTGGAATTGCAAACAGCCTGGATCTGATCCTTCCTGGAAAGGGAGAAGCAGTGATCTTAGCGGGAAATGGGATATTCAGGATCCCGGAAGCGGATCTTCTGAAAGAGGAACCTCATGATTATGTCCATATAACAAAAAGCAATGGTCTTCCCGTTGATTTTACAGCCAATGCAGGCAATACGGTTGATGACGGTGTCCTGTATCTGTGCGGGACCATGGGAGTGGCCAGTGTGGATCTGGAAGGAGTACCGCCTAAAAGGGAGGTACGGCTGTATCTGAATACAGCCACCATAGACGGAGAACCGGCCGAGATAAGAAACGGGGTCATACAGATCCCGGCCAATGCGGTCCGTATTACCCTGGATGTGCGCATGATCGATTATGGCAGGCAAAATCTTTGTGCCAGCTATCAGTTAGAGGGAATGGATGAACGGGAAAAATGGCTGGGATATGATGAACTGCAGGAGATCAGCTATACAAATCTCCTGGGCGGAACCTACAGCTATCATTATAAGATATACGATAATGACCGTGGCGACTGTATTGCTGAGACAGAGATACCGCTGCAGAAGCAATACCGCTTCCTGGAAGAACCAAGAGTGCAGATGCTTATTTTTCTTGCCCTTCTTTCAGCAGCGGGACTGTTTTGCCTTGCAGTGATCCTCTTAAAGGAAAAAGCTCTCCACAAACGGTATAATGTACGTCTGATGCAGGAGAAGGACGCGGAACTGGCAAAGTTAGCTTATGCGGATCTGGTGACGGGAGCATACAACAGAAACTGGTTTGAGCAGCAAAAAGAAAAACTTTCCATGGATGATGTATATGCCTTCTTTTCTGTAAGCGTAAACCATTCCGATTATCTTAAGAGCAAATACGGAAATTTCTATTTTGAGGGAGTTTTGCGAATGGCAGTGGAAACGATCCGGCAGTGCAGTCCGGAACCTGTGGACCTGTACCGGGTATCGGAAAATGTATTTTATTTCTGGTTTATGAAACCGGTGGACCTGGAAGCATGGATCCTGACTTTGAAAGACTGTTTTAAAGACCAGAGTGAGGACGGAGCACCCCTGTCTCTTTCTGTAGGTGCTGTTTATAATAATATGGTAGACAAGGAAAAAATGGGCGATCTTATGGAGCGGTGTGAGCAGATGCGCCTTCTGGATGAGAAGCACGCGGAGGCGAAATTCATTGAAGGTAAGATGAAGCTTCTGTAGCCCCACAGGTGGCAGGCGGTTCTGCCATTTATCGGTTGAAATCTGCCATTCGTCTGACGAGTGAGCCATAAAACAACATTTCATGATAAAAATACTCTCGAAGGGATTTTGGTGAAAAATCTCTTTGGGAGTTTTTTTATGTGCATTTTTAGGTTCATGAAAATGGAGAGATACCATGACGCGGGATAATAAAACATTAAAAAAGATGAGCCGGCGTGAACTGATCGATGTGATCTACGCACTGCAGACGGACCGTGGCGATGATAAGATCCCCTCTTTGCAGGAAGTGGAAGCAGAGAGAAAACATATGGATTACCGGAAACGGTACGGAAGAGTCCTTCGCAGCACCATTGGCGCGCTGATCGTAACAGCTGCTGTAGCGGTGCTGCTGGCTACGCTCCTTTTTCCGGTTTTGCAGGTGTCTGGTGACAGTATGGAGCCGACTTTAAAAAATAACGATATTATTTTACTGGTCAAAGCAAAGAATTATGAGACGGGGGAACTGTGCAGCTTCAGCTGGCAGAATAAGCTGCTGATCAAGCGGATCATCGGCGGCCCCGGCGATATTGTGGATATAAATGAAGAAGGCCAGGTTTCTGTAAATGGCCAGAAGCTGGAGGAGCCTTATGTAGATGAACTTGCCCTTGGAGAATGTGATATATCTTTTCCGTACCAGGTTCCGGAAAACCGCTATTTTGTGCTGGGAGACCACAGGAATGTATCTGTGGACAGCCGGAAACAGGAAATAGGCTGTGTGGAAAAAGAACAGCTGGTAGGAAAAGTGTTTGCAAGGATATGGCCGTTAAAGGAGATTTCTTTGATCAGATAACAGGTGACAGGGAAAATGAAGAACACACTAAATCAATATCTTGAAAGATTTCAGAAAAAACGACGAAATTACAGGCGGTATCAGGTCCTTTTCCTGGTACTGGCTATTATAACAGTAGCCGGAGTCAACTGGAAACTGCACCGGAAAGGTATTTCCATGACATTGGAGGTATCTGGCTATGAGCAGGACGCCGGTACGGACCAGCCGGAAGTAGAAGACAGTGTATCTGGCGGTGAAGATCCAGATGATAATGATACAGGTTCTGGAGCAGGATCCGATACAGAAGATCCGGGAAACACGGACGATAAGGACGACAGTTCAGAAGACGGAAATACCGGTGATAAGGACGACAGTTCAGAAGACGGAAATACCGGTGATAAGGACGACAGTTCAGAAGACGGGAATACCGGTGATAAGGACGACGGTTCAGAGGACGGAAACACCGACGACAAGGACGACGGTTCAGAGGACGGGAATACGGACGATAAGGACGACAGTTCAGAAGACGGAAATACCGATGATAAGGATGACAGCTCAGAGGACGGAACTTCCGATGAAAAAGGGGACGAAACGGGCGATGATGAGAACCAGGATGACCAGCCGGAGGAAACCGAAGACGGCTTAGAAAAAAGCGAAACAGCAAATGCAGTGGAAGATCCCAATGCTGAAAAAACAACTGGGGCCAATGCAGGCGCAGCCGCTGCAAAAAATCCGGAACTGATCCTTGAAGAAATAAAAGAGGAAAGCGACCCGGCAGATATAGTGGAGAGTGCCAAAAGTATAAAAATAAGTGGTTCTGGTACTAAATATGATGCGGACAACAATCTTTATTCTTCAGATCTGAGAATAGACTTTACATTTGCAAAAGATGTAGTAAGTGAAGATAGCCTGGAATTTTATTATGATTATCCGGAGGGGATCATTGTTCCGTCAAACCTGCTGAAAGACGTTTACAATCTGCTTGACGATGACGGCAAAACAGCGGGTACTTACTGGTTTGAAGAAAATGAAGACGGCAGTTACCGGGTACGGGTCAGCTTTAATAAGAGCTATGCAACAGAAAAAGAAGGCGCAGAGATCTCCGGTTACATTAAGTTTGCTGGCCAGATCGATGCCAGTAAGGTGACAGAAGACGACAATAACATCACGATCGGAAGCGACGGAGTAAAGCTGGTGATCCCAAAGGGTGAGATCACATATCCAGAAGACAGTAATGGCCAGTATGACCTGAAAACTTCCAAAGAAGGAAAGTATGTTGCCAAAGACAATCAGCTGGTCTATACGGTGTATGTGTACTCATTGAAAGGAACACCGGGGGAGATCAGTCTGGAAGATGCGATCGATGACGTTGCAGGACTTGAACTTAAGTATTCAGATGTGACGGTGACAGAAGAGAAGATCACACGTACCTTTTGGGAGGACGGAACATGGTCAGATTATACGGATCATACCGGCGACAGAGTGCTGGGGAAAGATGAGTATGAATGTACTTCTAAGGGTACAAAGCTAAATATGACTCTGCCTCAGATAGGTGCGGCAGATGAAGGAAAGAATGGTAATGGTTACGATTGTAAAACATATACCCGCTATAAAGTACAATATATCTACGATATAAACGGTACGGTTGCAGATAATACGAACATCTCTAATACAGTTACCGGCAGTTCCGGAGAAGGAAACACAAAGGTAGTCAGCAGTGACAACGCAAAGGTATCTGTGAGCAACAATTACACGATCAGTAAAGGGGGACTGTTTGGAGAAGACCGGGATCTGATCCGGTGGGAGATCAAGTTAAATGCCAATGGTCAGGATATTGCAGGTTATCAGCTGACAGATGATATGCTGGCGAAAGCGGTCAATGGCGTTACGATCTCACCTTCTACAGGATATACGATCCACACAGATGAAAATGGGAAAATTCAAGATATTACTTTTGATGCAGTAGACGGTGAAAAAAATAACAATACCTATACGATCACATACTGGACGCCGTCAGGCGCAGGCTGGGATAATACAACGGTCACAAACAAAGCGAACCTGAAGCCGGGAAATGGCGGAGAGGGGGTTTCTGATACAGAAACCATAACAAATGTATCTGGTGGTACTGTAGCCAAAAACGTTGGTGAAGTGGTGACTTCAGAAGACGGGAATACGGCAGAGATAACCTGGAACGTAACCGTTACCATGCCGGAAGCAGCCAAAACTATTCCAACTGGTATGGTTATCAAAGATGATCCTACAAAGGATAAATGGGGTGTAGAAGGTGGAAATCAGTATCTGACCAGGGATCAGGTGATCGCATGGGCCGAGAATATTTACTGGGCGGATGAAAATGGAAACCAGATCGGAGACGGACGTCTGGATCTGACAACAGATGAAAGCCTTGCAGAGATCCTGTTTGAAGCGTCAGACGGAAATGAATATACCTGGCAGCAGATCTATGGAGGTTCAGGCGGTACATCTGATGATCTGACCTACACAGTCTGCACAATAACATTAAAAAAAGATGTGACGATCCCTGAGGGAGCAAAAAAATTGCTTTTCCAGTACACCACAACAGCAGATCTTGGCGACGAAAGTATGGGAAAGATCAATTATAAAAACACATTTTCCATTGGAAAGAAAACAGGGGATGCCAATTATGAATATAATAAGGGCGGCGTGGTCAAGACCGATGAAAATGATGAAGGAGGAACGACAGTAAAGAAAAATTCTGACGGAAAACTGATCTGGAAGATCAAGGTAAATACCAGTGCAGATACAGGCACGCTGACATTTACAGATACGCTGCCGTCTGGAGTGACTTTGGAAAAGCTGTACGGTCAGGATCAGTTATCCCAGCTTTCTGATATTTCCATAGATGAGAGCGGAAAAATTTCAGGAAATGGAGGCTCCTATACAGCTTCCGGCACTTATGAGGAAAATATAGTTACAGTAAAAATTAAACCGTCTGCAACTGGAAATAAGATGCAGTCAGGTCTGTATACACTGGTTGTAGTCTGCAAGGTGGACCAGGATGCGATTGGCGGTTATGAAAGTGGAAACACGTACACATTTATCAATAGTGCCAGTGCCCGTGATGATAATGGAACCATTGGAGATGCAGAACAGAGGCAGGACTGGACGGAAGATACTACGAAAGAGGACAGCAAGGTTATTTCAAAAACAGGTGAATGGAAGAACTCTGAGCGGCGTCTGTATTATTCTATTGAACTTAACCCGGATGAAAAGGACATTGTAGAAGGTTCCGATGTACTGACATTAACAGATGTTTTTACCTACTATGATATTACTTATGCGCTGGAAGACGGCGTATGGCAGGGAACAGGAACAAAGTATCCCATGAACGCATGGCTGCTCCAGGACAGTGTAAAACTGTACAAGGCAGAAAAACAGTCAGACGGAACCCTGAAAAAGAGAGAAGAGATCACAGACTGGAAATGGACGGTAACAACGGCAGTATCATCCGATACCGGACAAGACGGCGGTCATAACAGGACCAGCACACTGACAGGAACCGTTCCGGACAGTACAGCGATGATCCTGGAGTATCAGTACCAGCTTCAGGCGGATATTCCGGCGAACTGGCACGCAGACAGAGTGCTTGTTTCAAACAGCGCAGAACTTAAGGGTACAGGTCATAGTGACAGTTCCAGTTCTGACTCCGTAAAATGGGATAAAGCAACAACAGAAGGCCAGGTTACAGCGGATATCCGTGGGGTACTGTACAAGGTAAGCAAAGGAAATTATGGAAAAACGCTTCCGGGGGCAGTGTTCAGGCTGCAGAAATGGGCAGAAAATGACAGTGGCAGTGGAAGTTATGTGGATACAGATATTACGTATACAACGGACGAGTCAGGAAAAATAGTGATCTACTGGCAGAAAAAAGATACAGATGTTCAGTATGAGTACAATGTTTTGTACCGGGCAGTGGAAACTGATGCACCAAAAGGCTATGTACTGCCAGCTGATCCAGAGGAAAATGCGTTTTATTTCTACTTTAGCGGCGCTGACACTACATATACGCTTCCGTCTGAAATACCAGATAATGCAGCAGACCTGTCTAAGGCTTCTAAAGTTGTTTATGTGGAAAACGAAAGCAATTCTACCAGCATTACGATCCATAAAAAATGGCTGAAACCAGACGGTGAGGAAGATACCGCTTATACAGGAAGCATTACCGTGGATCTGTACAGGAAGGAAAGCAAAACGCCGCCTTCAGGTGGTGGTGAGGCAAGACTGAAAGGGGCGATCCATGTATATGATATTAACAATACAGGTAGTACATGGATGACGATCGAACAAACTTTTCCGGCAGGTTCAAACATTAAACTTATTATTACAAGTGATGATGAATGGGTGGCTAATCCTGCAAAAGACTACTCCTATGCTCCGGTCATCCAGATAAATGGAACTGAGATCCAGCCGGAAACAGAAAAATGGAACGGAACGAAAACGGTACATACTTATACATTCCAATTAAATGAGGGAGAAAATGAGATCCTTGGAGGAACAAAGTGCTGGCAAGATGCTTGTAAACATCTGACAGCCGAATTTCAGGTACAGGAGTCAGATAATACAGAAGATAACACAACAACAACTTTTGTTAGGTCCTGTACGATCTCATCTACGGATAACTGGATCAAAACCATAGAAGGTCTGCCAACTTCCGGATTAAATGACAAGGGCGAAAAGGTTTATTACACATATTACATTAAAGAAGAAAGCAGTGTAAATTATACACCTTCCTACAGCAACAATGACGGTATTCTTTCAGGTACGATCGAGGTAACAAACCAGTTAAGCAACAATCCTTCCTATGTACTTCCGGAAACGGGGGGCTGCGGAACGAAAAGGTATATGACAGCCGGCATGCTTTTGATGAGCGCTGCACTGTTATGTGGATATGTTGGAAGAACAAAGAAACAGCATATCTTTTATAAATCACACAAAAGAAAATAAAAAATGGAGGAAAGATGATGAAGAAGTTCACAACACGGGCAATGGCTCTGGGACTGAGCATGAGCCTGCTGGCAGCAGGATGCATGACAGCTTACGCAGATGAGGCAGTAACAGGAGAGACAGGCAGTAATACAGAAGGAAGCCAGGAGGCTGGTACAACAGGCAAAACTTATACGATTACTGCACCAACAGATGATAAGCATAAAAATCATGAATATGAAATTTATCAGATCTTTACTGGAACGTTAAAGGACGAGGGAAAAGTCCTGTCTAATGTTAAGTGGGGAAAAAATGGTAAAAATGGAAATGCAGATGTAGAAGGAGATGCAGAAGAAGGAAAGGCAGTTCCAGAGGCAATATTAAACGAACTTACTGCCTTAACTGGAAATGACAAGGCAAAACTGGCGGTAATCGAAAAGTATGTAGACTTGACTACCGATCCAGTAGGAACTGTCACCGCTGGAAGTACTTATGCCGCAGCTCCTGGTTATTATTTGATCAAGGATAAAGATAATACAGTAGGTGAGGGAGATACTAACACCCTTTATATTGTACAGGTAGTGGCTAATCTGGAGATTACTCCAAAGAATGAGGTGCCTGCTTTTGAAAAGAAACTGAAGGATACAAATGACACTACAGGAGATACTTCTAACTGGCAGGATGTTGCTGATTATGATATTGGTGATGATGTTCCGTTCCAGCTGAAAGGAACAGTAGCTGCTGATTATGCTAATTATGATACATATTATTTTGCATTCCATGATAAAGAAGAAAAAGGACTTACTTTTGACAAGAGCTCTGTAAAGGTGTATGTAAACGGAGAATTAATTGAGAGTGGTTATCAGGTAAAAACAGAAAACAGTGATAGGTGTACTTTTGAAGTGGTATTTGAAAACTTGAAAGATATTACTTCTGTTACTGCTGGATCCGTTATTACCGTAGAGTACAACTCTAAATTAAATGACGATGCAAACGTGGGAATTGAAGGAAACGTCAATGAGGGTAAACTGGAGTATTCTAATAACCCAAACAGTAGCCAGGGGGGAGAGCATGGAAACACCCCCTGGGATAATGTTATCGTCTTCACTTACAAGGTAGTAGTAAATAAATACGCAAACTCTGTTGCAGAGGGCAATAAGCTGAAAGGTGCAGAGTTCACTTTGGAGAAAAAATTACCAAACGGCAACAAGCAGACGATCAAGGTTGTAACATCCGATGACGGCACTGAGTTTACATTTAAAGGGCTGGACGACGGTGATTATATCCTGACTGAGACCAAAACACCAGAAGGCTTTAATACCATTGATCCGATCCAGTTTACAGTAACTGCAAATCACAAAATTGAGTGGACTAGCGAGGCAAAAGATACATTATTTGGTGAAGATGACTTTAAGGGAGATGTAACAACAGGCAATATCACTTTTACAGCAAATAAGACTGGCGGTACACTGACCACAGACGTAGTCAACAAATCCGGTATCACATTACCAGGCACCGGTGGTGTTGGTACTACCATGTTCTATGTAATTGGCGGAGCTTTAATGGCAGGCGCTGGCGTTCTTCTGATCACCAGAAAACGTATGGATGAGTCTGAAAAATAAGAATTAAGAAACAGTAGATCATTATAACATCAGGGAGGGACCTATGAAAAAACATCTGAGTACGATTATTTTAATACTGATCTTTTTCGTAGGTCTTTCCGTGCTGCTATATCCTACTATAAGCGACTATGTAAACCAGAAACATCAGTCTGCGGCGATTGCAACTTATGATGAAAAGATCGCAAATATGTCGGAAGCAGATTACAGCCGGTATTTTGAAGAGGCAGAAGCTTACAATAAAAATCTGGCAGAGCACCCGGAACTGTTTTATGAACCGGAAGCATCCGGAAACTACCAGGAAACTCTGGACGTTTCCGGAACAGGTATTATGGGATACGTTTCCATTGAAAAACTGAATGTACATCTTCCTATTTATCACGGAACAGATCCGGCGGTCCTTGAGATCGCCTGCGGTCATTTAGAAGGCTCCAGCCTTCCGGTGGGGGGAGAAAGTACACATGCGGTACTGTCAGCCCACCGTGGATTGCCAAGTGCCCGGTTATTTACAGATATTGACAAGCTTGAAAAAGGGGATATTTTTCAGGTTACAGTTCTGAACCGGGTCTTAACCTATGAGGTAGACCAGATCTCCATTGTACTTCCTACAGAGACGGGAAATCTTCAGATCGAAAAAGGAAAAGATTATTGTACATTGATGACCTGTACGCCTTACGGGATCAATTCCCACCGGCTTTTAGTACGGGGACGCAGGATCCCTACGGAAAATATCGTGTATACACATGTTACAACGGAAGCATTTCAGATCGAACCGCTGCTTGCTGCATCGGTGATCTCCATTCCGCTGTTGCTCCTGTTACTGATAGGGATGCTTATTTCTAATAGAAAGAAAAAGAGGAAAAGAAAATGAAAAAGAAGACGGGACTGCGGCAGATCGTTATGCTTTTTCTCATACTGGTCCTGTTGACACAGGGAGTTATTCCAGTCTGTGCGGCACAGACTGGTTCGATCGCCGTCACTCTTGAAGATAAGAAAAACCAGAAACTGGTAACTGGGGGAGAGATCACTTTATACCAGGTGGCGGCTCTTGTGATCCAGGATAATAAGGCCGGTTATAAATATGTCAATGGCTTTGAAGATTGTGGAATTTCCCTGGAAGACCTTAGTGACAGCGGACTGGCTGAAAAACTGGACCAGAAGCGGCCGGATACAGCCTGTGGAACTGCAAAGCCGGTTGATGAGCAGGGACAGGTAAAATATACGGACCTGGAAGAGGGACTTTATCTGCTGGTGCAGACAAAGAAATCAGAGGGATATGAGATGATCCGGCCATTTTTGGTGTCACTTCCAATGGAGACAGAATATGGCTGGAATTATGAAGTGGACGCGTCACCTAAGGTTGAAACATTAACACCGGATACACCAGATCAGCCGCATACGCCGGACACACCGGATAAACCAAATACGCCGGATACACCGGGTACGCCGGGACATCCCGGACATCCGGGAACATCTATTATAACGGATAAAACGCCGGGAACATCCAATCCGGACGCAGGTTCCGTAAAAGAAGGCAGACAGGAGCTGAGTTTTATTCATGAAATGAATGTTCCGTGGCATGAACGTATTTACAACGAACTGCCGCAGACAGGACAGCTTAACTGGCCGATACCTGTATTAAGCCTTACAGGGCTGTTATTATTTTCAATAGGCTGGATATTAAAAAAAGAGGAAAAGAAGAAATGAAGAAAAAAGCAGGAGATCTGCTGATGATCATAGGAACAGTGCTGGTTGGTCTGGCATTGTTCCTGTTCTTGTATAATCGCTGGGAAGCAGACCATGCAGACCGTATGGCGTCCCAGGTTCTGGAGCAGATAAAAGAAAGTCAGGAGAAAACCGGAACAGGACAGTATAAGGCGGAAAGTGACATAGAAGATCCCGGAAAAGAAAATGGGGAGACCATGAAGACCATGGTGATCGACGGTGAGGAATATATAGGCTATCTTTCTATTCCTGCGATCGATCTGGAACTTCCGGTGATGTCCTGGTGGAGCTACGAAGGTCTGAAAACAGCACCGGGGCGTTACAGCGGCTCACTGTATACACATGATCTGGTGATCGCAGGACATAATTATGCCCGCCATTTCAGCCCGATCAAGTGGCTTAAGCTGGGAACAGAGGTAGATTTTACAGATGCAGGTCGGCAGGTCTGGCATTATCAGGTCGTAGGAGTAGAACAGTTAAAACCAGATCAGGTGGAAGAAATGACCACAAGTTCAGAAGCAGATGACTGGGATCTGACGCTGTTTACCTGCAGCACAGGAGGACAGCTGCGGTATGCAGTGCGCTGTAAGTATGAAAATGAGTATTGATATCTGGTGATTGCGTCCTTTCAGGGAATGTGGTACAATCATACTCAATGAAGCAGATGTCCTCCTGGGAGTCTGCCGGGAGAACATAAAGCAATAAAGGAGATTAAACTGGAATGAGTGAGACACCAAATACAATTACAGGCATCAAAAGAGAGCTTCTGATGCGTCTTGGACATGATGCAGATATTTTTGCACTGCTTTCTCTGTGTACAAGAGAGCCATATGTAGTATGTGATGAGGAGACCTTTGATGATGAGGTATTCTTATTCCTGGACGAAGAGGAAGCAAAGAAGGCAGCAGCAAAACTGACAGAGGAAAAAGTGCCTGTAACGGTTGCAAAGATCAATGGAAAAGATATGCTGGTATTCTTTACCGGTCTGTACGCACTGGGCGTAAATGCTCTGGTTGTAACAGATAAGGAAGAGAAAGCTGTTATGCAGGTAAGCGACATTGTAAAACGCAAATCCCCGGAGGATATGCCTCAGGGAACTGTATGGGTAGAAAACCCGTCCTTACATCTGACTGCAGCATATCTGGCTCAGGAGATGCGCCGTCCGGCAGCAGCTGCTGACAAGGAAAGAATGGCTGAATTAAACGAAGAGCTGACTGCTGACTTCAAGAAAGGAACCTTTATCTTCGCTCTTCAGAAAGAAGAAAAGGGCATCCCGTTAGTAAAATTAAAAGACGGACAGCTGTACCAGCCTGCATTTACAGATATTTTAGAGTTCCAGAAATTCAACCGTGAAAACAAGCTGCGCCCGGTTGTAGTAGAAGCTGCCAAAGTGCCAAATGTACTGGCAAATGAAGCTCAGGGCATTATCTTAAATGTAATGGGTGTAAACCTGCCGCTGACTGTTTCCAGACCAAAGGCACCAGCTGCACAGATCCAGAGAACTATTCCGGTTCCGGAAGAGGCTGCAGAAGAGAAGAAGGCAGAAGAGACAGAAAACTAACTTTAAGTTAATAGAGAAATAAGAAGATCTACCGTATGCTATGAGTGTACGGTGGATTTTTTTTGCTATGTATATCGAGGAGGTGCCAGTGGCGCCTCCGCTGATTGCTGTGCATATGGAGAACGCGCCAGTGGTGCGTTGGCTGGTGACGTGTCATAGATCTTACAGAAAGGGGAAGAAAAATGGAAAAAATGCGGGATGAAGAGCTGGTAAAAAAGCTGGAGCATTATGAGAAAGTGGAAAATTTCTGGATGCTGATCGTACTTCCGGGAATTGTAGTAAGCGGATTGGTTGGATTTGTGGGAAGGCAGGTAGTTTTGGGAACGGCATTGTTTTTTATCTGTCTGTTTGGCTGTCTGATCGTGGGAAAAGGTGCAGGAGAAAAGAAGAAAGCGCTAATCCATGCACAGTTACAGGACTTTTTTCAGTCGGAACTGGAATACGCTTTTGGACCTGAGCAGCATTTGCCGGAGTTTGTGATCAATGAGGCCCATATACGGCATCAGGGGCTTTTTCAGGCAGACTGGGAAGAATGTGTCATAGAAAATGCCTATGAGGGAGTGTACAAAGGAAGAGATTTTTCAGCAGCAAATGTGGTGCTGCGTCATGTATACAAGGTGAAAACAGGTCAGGCGGAGTATTCCAGGCGGTCTGTGGATGTGTTCCGGGGATTATGGGTCATTTTTGGAACCGCGCAGAATGTGACCGGACGGACCTGCATTCATGGGAAATTTATTCCTGAACTGGAAGATGCGGTGTCAGGAGAATTAACAGCATCTGCACGGGAAGAAAACAGGCTGGTTTTGGCGATCAGTACGGAGCACCGCTTTGCAGATGTCCCGGAAACCGCCAGTGTCCATGATATAGACGGGCTGCGGCGGGGATTTACCCATTCTTTAAGGGGAGTGAAAGCACTTTTAGAGGTGCTGATACGGGAAAATGTATGATGCTGTGGTTTGACATGTCAGAGCGGTTAGAATTTGACACCTCGACTATCATGGGCTATTATGGTATAATCCTTTAGATATTGCATTGTGATTAGTCAGGAGGCGTTTTCATGGGCGTACAAAAGCCGGAAATAAGTAAAAAGAAGATCAGTGTGGGGCTGTTGGCTCATGTAGATGCGGGAAAGACCACCCTTTCTGAGGCACTTTTATATTTAACAGGCGCGATCCGTAAAATGGGGCGGGTGGACGACCGGGACGCCTTTTTAGACACCTACGAATTAGAGCGGGAACGTGGCATTACCATTTTTTCCAAACAGGCGGTATTTGACCTGGGAGATAAAACAGTCACCCTTTTAGACACGCCGGGACATGTGGATTTTTCTGCGGAAATGGAGCGGACGATCCAGGTGTTAGACGCAGCCATTTTAGTGGTAAGCGGCGCAGACGGCGTTCAGGGACATACAAGAACGGTGTGGCGGCTGTTAAAACGCCACCATGTGCCTGTATTCCTTTTTATCAACAAAATGGACCAGTCAGGCTGCGATCCTGCGGCTCTCATGAAAGACCTGAAAGCCAATTTAGATGAAAACTGTGTGGATTTTGGCGGCCGGTCCGGTGAAAAAGGGGAATGGGACCTGGAAAAAACGCAGCCGGATGAATTTTACCAGGAACTGGCAGTCTGTGATGAAAAGATCATGGAGTCCTATTTTGAAAATGGAGTTATAAATAGAGAAGAGATTGGCGAACTGGTACGGGAACGGAAGGTATTTCCCTGCTATTTCGGCTCTGCGCTGAAATTAAAGGGCGTAGAAAAGCTGATAGAAGGCATTACTCTTTATGGAACGAGTGTGGAAGCAGGAAAGGAAGAGGAACCTTTTGGTGCAAAAGTCTTTAAAATATCCAGAGATAACCAGGGAAACCGCCTGACCCATTTAAAGGTCACTTCTGGTGTTTTACATGTAAAGGACTCCTGGGGAGAAGAGGAGAAAGTAAACCAGATCCGTATTTATTCAGGAGCCAAATTTGAAAGCGTAAAAGAGGCGGCTGCAGGCTGTATCTGCGCAGTGACTGGACCCCTTCATACACATCCGGGACAGGGAATTGGCAGTGAACCGGCTTCGGAGCTGCCTATGTTAGAGCCTGTGCTTACTTACCGCATCCTTCTGCCTTTTGACAGCGATGTACACAAATGTTTACAGCAGTTTAAGCAGTTAGAAGAGGAAGAACCGGAGCTTCATGTACTGTGGAACGAAGAACTGGGTGAGATCCAGGTACAGCTTATGGGAGATGTGCAGATCGAGATCTTAAAGCACATGCTGGAAGAACGGTACGGTCTGTTAGTGGGCTTTGATACAGGGAATATTGTATACAAAGAGACCATTTTAAATACAGTAGAAGGCGTGGGACATTTTGAGCCTTTGAGACATTATGCAGATGTGCATCTGCTGCTGGAGCCGGGTGAGACAGGAAGCGGGCTGCAGTTTGATACTGTGTGCAGTGAAGATGTACTGGACCGGAACTGGCAGAGGCTGATCCTGACACATCTGGAAGAGAAGATCCACAGAGGTGTGCTTACAGGAGCGGAGATCACAGATATGAAGGTGACTCTGCTTACCGGACGGGCTCATATGAAGCATACGGAGGGCGGTGATTTCAGACAGGCCACCTACCGGGCCCTGCGTCAGGGACTGATGCAGGCAGAGAGCCAGCTGCTGGAACCGTTTTATGGGTTTACCCTGGAACTTCCTGCGGAAAATCTGGGACGGGCCATGGCAGATATGGACCGGATGTTTGGAACTTTTGAGCCGCCGGTGACTACAGAAGACGGTGTTATATTAACAGGAAAAGCACCGGTTGCCTGCCTGCGTGATTATCAGAGAGAGGTTATCGCTTATACAAAGGGCCGGGGACACTTAAATCTCTGGTTTAAGGATTATGAACCATGCCACAATGCAGAAGAGGTGATAGAGTCAGCCGGATATGAACCGGAGGCGGATCTGGAAAATACAGCCGATTCCGTTTTCTGCTCCCACGGAGCCGGATATCTGGTGCCATGGTATCAGGTGAAGGAATATATGCATGTGGAAAGTCCATTAGAAAAGCTGGGACGGAGAGTAAATGGGGAGAATGAGGCTGACGGGGATGAGATGTCGGCTGGCAGGACTGTGCAGGGAGAGCCGGGCCGGATCAACAGTGGTTCAGCGCCCGGTTCGGCTTCTGCCGCGCCGGTCACAAACAGGCGCCAGAGCAGCCCGGCTCCCGGCACTTCCTGGAGCGACGACAAAGAGCTGGAAGAGATCTTCAACCGCCGTTTCGGCCCTGGAAAATGGCGCAGCAGGCCGGATACACAGAGCAGCTACACTTCCCCGAGGACCAGAAATTATTCTGCAAACAAGCCTTTAAAGGCGAAAGAAACAAAGAAGCCAGAAGAGGAAGAATATCTTTTAGTAGACGGCTACAACATCATTTTTGCCTGGGAAGAACTGCGTGAGCTTTCCAAAGTGACCATTGACGGTGCCAGGCAGAAGCTTATGGACATCCTGTGCAATTATCAGGGATATAAAAAATGCACCCTGATCCTGGTATTTGACGCTTATAAAGTGACAGGAAATACAGGAGAAGCCATAGATTACCACAATATCCATGTGGTGTATACAAAAGAGGCGGAAACAGCCGACCAGTACATTGAAAAGCTGGCCCACAAGATCGGCCGCCAGTACAATGTAACAGTGGCTACTTCTGACGGACTGGAACAGCTGATCATCTATGGTCAGGGCTGTCATCTGATGTCAGCCAGAGACTTAAAAGAAGAAGTTACCTGGGCCAATGAGCAGATCCGTGAAGAAAAGGCTAAACTGGAAAAATCTGGAAAAAATTATCTGTTCCACGGTGCAGATGAAGAACTGGCGGCATATTTAGAAGATGTCCGCCTTGGCAGGAGAGAATAAAAATGCTTTACACATATCCACATTATTATAGAAAGTTTCAGTGCATTGCTTCGGAATGTGAAGACACCTGCTGCGCAGGCTGGGAGATCATGATCGATGACAAGGCACTGGAAAAATATAAAAAGGCAAAAGGCCCTATTGGAAACCGGCTGAAAAATTCCATTAACTGGAAAGAGGGCTCTTTTTTACAGTATGATCACCGCTGCGCCTTTCTGAATGATGAAAATTTATGCGACCTGTATACAGAAATGGGACCGGACAGCTTATGCCGTACCTGCCGCATGTATCCACGTCATGTAGAGGAATTTGAGGGCAGCAGAGAGTATTCCCTTTGTCTTTCCTGTATGGAGGCAGCGAAGATCATCCTTGGCTGCGAGGAAAAAGTGGACTTCCTTACAAAAGAAGATGAAAAAGAAGAGACTTATGAGGATTTTGACTTTTTTTTATATACCAAGCTTATGGATGCCAGAGATCTGATCTTTAAGATTTTACAGGACAGAAGCCTGGATATACGGCTTCGTATGGCAGAGGTGCTGGCATTAGCCCACGACCTGCAAAGAAGAGTGCGGGACAATATACTTTACCAGACAGATGCCTTATTTGAAAAGTATAACAGTCCTGGAAGAGATGCTTATTTTAAAGAAAAACTAGCCGGTATTACAGGATACAGCCGTTATGAAGCAGTAAAAGAGATCATAGCCCTTTTAGAGAAAATGGAACCATTAAACCACCAGTGGCCAAAGTACAGAGATGAATTAAAAGTCTGTCTTTTAGAAGGTGGAGAATCTGCTTATGAAGAAATGAGAAAAGCCTTTCTGCAAAGTTCAGAGGCAGAAAAAATGAGTCTCTGGACAGAACAGTTGATGATGTACTTTGTATACACATACTTTT
>JBNMGK010000185.1:0-5471 GCA_050872205.1 Enterocloster sp. | reverse complement strand
TCAGTGATCTGCAGCTCTCCTTTATCACTTGCCAGAGTAACGCCGTCTGCCTGTAATCTTACTTCTGCCTCTGTACGGATACCTGCCATCTGTTTGTACAGATTTCCCTGACAGCGAAGCTGCACCAGGGCCGGAAGAGGCTTGATCACAGAATGGCCTAACTGTCTGGCATATTCATAACCACTGCCGTCTGAACCGGTGGAAGGTGCTGCCTTGGAACCGGCTGCCAGGATCAGGGCATCTGTTTCTACTTTTCCCTGATCTGTATGTACAAGAAAGCCACTCTTTTTCTTCTCGATCTTTTCTATATGGCAGGAAAGAAGGACCCTGATCTTTAACCGTTCCACTTCTTCTCTTAACACATCTAAAACAGAAGCAGCCTGATCGGAGTTGGGATAAACATAACCGTTCCTGTTTTTTGGAACAATTCCCAGTTCCATAAAGAATTTCAGAGTCTCATTGACATCAAATTTCCTTATTACCTGCATAGGAAAATCCTTCCTGCCGCAGCGGTAGCAGTCTTCTTCCATTTTGTAATTGGTAAGATTGCATCTGCCGTTGCCTGTAGAAAGGATCTTTTTTCCCACACGGTCCATATGTTCTATAAGGGTCACTTCCGCCCCGTTCCTGGCTGCACCAATGGCAGCCACAAGCCCGGAAGCACCTGCGCCGATAATTCCTACTCTTTTCTTCATATTGCTTAAACTCCTGTTTTAACTTGTATACGACTCCAGATATTGGTATACATCCATCATGTCTGAAAACCAGATTCCTTCCATCAGGCGGGCTCTCTCGCTTTCCGGAAAATCCGTTACCGGAATATAGGTGTACAGACAGACGGTGCTTTTATCGCTGCAGAACACAAGAAGGAAGCCAGCCTCGGAAACCAGGAAATACCGGGAGCTTACCGGAGTAATGCTTTCCTGGTTGGCAGCGGCTCTTCCTTCCATTTCATTTACACTTTCTGTTTCTATGATCGTATTTGGCACCGGGGCTTCTTCCCGCATCTGATAACGGGCCGCCCCATAAATAATGAGAACGGACACCACCGCAGAAATGCCAAACAATCCCAGGGCAAACAGAACATGTTTCATGTTACTACCTCCTGTATCAGGTCCTATATTTTTCTTTTGACCTTTTCAGAAGTAGTATCTGCCGGAATGGCCCATTTTAAACATATCCTGCAAGCAGCCCCGCATATAATACCAGATTGCTCCGCACTTTCGTATTATTAATTACATCAGTCTGACTTTCTTCAAAATGCGGATCAATTTTGTTCCCATAGGCATATCCCGCAGTTCTTCTTCATCAATCGCCTTAAGCCCTACTAAAAGTACTGCATAAACAGCTGCTGCCACTGCCACTGCCGGAAATACCACAATGGCTCTTCCGGAACGTCCCCTTAAAAGAGCTGCCGGAAGGATAAAAGTAAGGACTTTGTATACGCCCCATGCTGCAGCTCCCATTACACAGGCGCTGATGGCAGGAAGCACAAAGGTCTTTTTGTACTCCTGACGGTACCTTGCATGTCTTGCAATGGTTCTGGCATTTAAAACGCACATTACAAAAGCGAATACAATATTTGCAAATACAACGCCGTAAATTCCCATATGGAATACCATAAGAAGTACCCATAATACTGCCACATGAATCACCAGAGAAACGGCTGCGTGGCGTACCGGCACTTCCATGCGGTTTAAGCCCTGAAGCACTGCATTAGTCACTGTAGACAGTGAGAAAAATACAACTGCCAGAGAACCTGCCATAGTCAGTTTAATCAAAAGGCTGTTATCTTCACTGATAAACAGCAGATTGCACACCGGATCAGCTAAAACTGCAATACCTACTGCTGCAGGAATAGAAATCAGCATAGAAAAACGTACGGCTGCCGCGATCCTCTTTAAAGTCTGTTCCCGGTCTCCGGCAGATACTGCTCTTGTAAGAGACGGGATCAGGGAAGAAGAAAGTGCATTGGAAACAGCTACCGGAATGTTAAATAACAGCTGATACTGTCCCAAAGCGCCCCAGAATACAGCAATCTCTTCCCCGGTATATCCCAACTTGTCCATTCCCTGTCCAAATAAGAAGTTGTCCACTACATTGGAACAGTTATAAATACCACTGCTGACTACAATAGGAAGAACTGTAATAGTCAGGGCATAGATCAGTTTTTTGTAGCGTGTCCGCTTTCTTCTTGCCAGCTTAGCAGCTTCCGTGGACAGATCCTCTGCTGCAATACGCTGTTTTAAAACAGAACGTCCGCTTTTCGCTGTAAGGAAGATAAAGAAGATAAAAGCAGTCAGGGCACCGGCGCCTGTACCAATAGTACCGCCTGCCGCGCCTAATGCATAGGAGTAATTTTTAGCTCCCTGCGCTGCGTTCATTCCTTCACCTACACGGAATAAAAGTCCCGCTGCCACTACGCTGACAATGGCGTTGACGATCTGCTCCAGAATCTGGGAAATGGCTGTAGGGATCATAGTTCCTGTTCCCTGGAAATATCCTCTTAAAACACCCAGATATGCCATGATCCAGATAGTAGGCGCCAGCGTTTTTAAGGCATAGCTGGAATAAGGCGTTTTGATCAGTCCTGCAAAAAAGTCAGAACCAAACCACAGCACAATGGCTGCCAGCCCGCCTGTAACAGTTGCATAAAGAAGACCTGCCTTTAAAATACGGCGGCAATTCTCATATTCTCCTTTTGCAAGCCTTGCAGATATCATTTTAGAGATAGCCACCGGCATACTGTAGGAGGAAAGGATCAGCAGGATGTTGTATACATTATACGCAGATGTATAATATCCATTTCCCTGTTTTCCAATAATATCATTTAAAGGCATACGGTAAAGCATACCGATGATACGCACCAGGATACCGGCCATAGCCAGGATGCTTCCCTGTATTACGAAATTTGCTGCCTTATTTTTCTTTTTTCCCTGTACTGCTTTCATTTATCTTCTACTGTGCTCCACATTTCTAATTGATCTCAGACTTATCAAAGTCCTTTGTAGGGATGATGCACACCCATGTTTTTCCCTGATTTAACACGATCTCATTATGATCCTGATCGTAATAATGGGTCACACCAAACTCCCCGTCTTTCTCCCAGCTGATAGGGATCGCTTTTCCGTCTGTAATATAATACCCGTATTCACCGGTATGTACATTGATGTTCAGATACTGGGTAGAGGCGTAAAAACCGCTCTGACAGTACTGGAAGATCACATTTTTCACTGCAACCGGTCCTTCACTTCCCTGATGTACATCTCCATACTGGTATCTGTGATACAGACCGTCACTGCTGTCATAAACAAAATCCGGCTTGTTCATGGTATAGCCAGGTTTTGCGTGAGCCGCATCCATTACTCCCGGCTTTCCCTCTAATGAGATCTCCACGCCGTCTCTTGCAAAAAGATAATGTCCCTTATAAGAGTCATCATATTCTGTGCTGTAGCCTAAAGTCTCTATGGCCTTTTTCAGACGTTCCCCGCTTGTATAGGCATTGTGAGGTGAACGCTTATCTTTGCTCCTGTAATAAGTGGTATTTCCAATAGCATCCAGACCATTGATATTATCCACATTATTAAGATACGGCTTGGCAAAGGTACTTTGTCCAAAGTGGGCATAAATAGCATCAAACTCTCTTGCAAAATACGTATAATACGTACGGCAGCTTCTTACAGAACCAATGCGGTCCAGATCATCATAATCCTCGATCACTGCCATATAACGGTTCATGCCTGCCTCTACCGGTGCCTCGTAAACCACACCGGCCCGGTTCATGCCGTACTGAGGTCTTGCCTCTTTATCATTGCTCATCATAATGGCAATAGGACGGCGGTTTGACTGCTCTGCCGGCACCATCTGACCTGTAAGAAAACTTCGGATCATGCCGTCTTTTTCTTCCCGTTCTTCTGGTAAGATATATTCCGTTAATTCCTGGTTTGCTTCCTTTTTTTCCTCATCCGACTGGATCAGGATATCGGGAGCAGAAGTGGCTGCCTGGGGCGTTTCCTGTGTTGTGGGAACCTGGGTCCGGGCGACTTCTTCTGACGCCTTTTTCCCACATCCTGTGCATAGTGCTGCTATACACAATAAGGTTCCTAACATCATTTTCCTGCGTACTGCCTGTTTACTTCTGCTCCCTTTTTTCATCTGGTGTACCCCCTTGTGTCCAGTATCTGTCTCTGACGGTCTTCCATAACCAGCCGCTCCTCATCTACCATGTGGTCATATCCACATAAATGAAGCATACTGTGAGCTACTAAAAATGCTAATTCCCTTGTCTGGGAATGACCGTACTTTTCAGCCTGTTCTTCCACCTTGTCTACAGAGATCACAATGTCCCCCAACATCAGCTCTCCTGTTTCCGGGTTGAAATAATCTTCTACCGCGTCTTCCACATGATCGAAATCCGAAGGCTTCTCATAATCTACCATCGGGAAAGACAACACATCTGTAGGCGCGTCGATCTGGCGGTATTCTTTGTTGATGGCCTGAATGGCATCATTGTCCGTTAAGATCACATTTACCTCTGCCTCGTAAGGGCATTTTTCAAAATCAAGGGATGCCTCTACGATCTCCTTTATGATCTTCTCATAGGGAAGATCCAGTTTTTTCTCTGCTTCATACTCAATGGAAACTGTCATTACCGATTATTCCCCTTTCGTGTATTTTTCACTGCCGGAGCTTTTCTTTCCCCTCTGGCGGTCTTTGACGCTGTTTTCTTCTCATAATCATCGTATGCCTTGACGATCTTCTGTACCAGAGGATGACGGACTACGTCAGAACTGGTGAGATAACAGAAACCGATATCATCAATGTTTTTAAGAACCTTTAAAGCGGTATCCAGACCGGAGGTTGCACCGGAAGGAAGGTCTTTCTGGGTCTGGTCTCCGGTGATAATGACCTTGGAGCCAAAACCAATTCGTGTTAAGAACATCTTCATCTGGGCCGGTGTGGTATTCTGTGCCTCATCCAGGATAATATAGGCATTATCTAAGGTACGTCCTCTCATGTACGCAAGAGGCGCTACTTCAATAAGACCTTTTTCCGAGTTATGCTGATAGCTTTCCGCTCCCATGATCTGATACAAAGCATCATACAATGGCCGCAGATAAGGGTCGATCTTGCTCTGTAAGTCACCTGGAAGGAAGCCTAACTTCTCTCCTGCCTCAATAGCAGGTCTTGTAAGGATGATCCGTCCTACTTCCCCGTTTTTAAATGCCTGGATGGCCATAGCCATGGCAAGATAAGTCTTGCTGGTACCAGCCGGGCCGATACCGAATACGATCATCTTCTTGCGGATGGAGTCCACATAATGCTTCTGGCCTAAGGTCTTTGGCTTTACCGGCTTTCCCATAATGGTACGGCAGATAATGTCCTTGTCGATCTCTAAGATCTGGTCATCATTTTCCGTAAAGGAAAGAGACAGGGCATAGCCCACATTCTGCTCGGTAATAGTATTCCCC
>JBNMGK010000464.1:0-1875 GCA_050872205.1 Enterocloster sp. | reverse complement strand
GATAGATGAATGGGCGGCCGCCAGCAGGCGGCGGCATTATAAATATAGAATGGCTGATCTGAAATTCAGCTGAAGAAAGGACCAAGGATCCTATGACTGTGATCGTTACAGGCGCTACCAGTTTTATTGGAAGAGCAGCTGTAAAAGAGCTTTTAATAAAGGGAGAAAATGTGCTTGCAGTTTCCCGCCCCGCATCTGCCGGGGCCGGGGCGCTGCAGGAGCTTTTTAAGGATCTGAAACAGCAGGCAGAGAAAAAGGGAGAGAGGATTGGAAATCTGGAACTTTGCTTCTGTGAACTGGGTGAGATCGAAAAACTGGAAAAAATTTACAAAAAAGAGGACTTGCAGGCTAACGCATGGCTTCATTTAGGCTGGGACGGTGCAGGCAGTGACAAGCGGAAAGATGTAAAGCTGCAGGAAAAGAACATTGGCTATGCCATCCAGGCTCTTTATACAGCGGCAGCTCTTGGCTGTAAACGGTTCCTGTTTTCCGGCTCCCAGGCAGAATATGGGATCTGCACGGACTGGATGAAAGAGGAGCAGGAATGTCATCCGGTGTCTGAATATGGAAAAGACAAGGTACTGGTGTATCAGCAGGCGTCTAAAGCTGCAAAAGAGCTGGGAGTAAACTATATTCACACCCGCATTTTCAGTGTATACGGTCCTGGAGACCACCCATGGTCCCTGATCGAGACCTGCATTCGCACCTTTTTATCTGGTGGACATATGGAAATGGGGCCGTGTACCCAGCAGTGGAACTTCCTGTATGTAGAGGAAGCGGCCAAAATACTGGTGAAACTTCTTCTTGGCAAAGCTGCGGCAGGCGTGTATAATGTGGCAGGAGAAGATACAAGACCTTTAAAAGAGTATATAAAAGAGCTGTATGAGATCTGTGGTGAAAAAGGAAGCTATGAATTCGGGTACCGGCCACCAAATGCAGAAGGCTGCGTTTCCCTGATGCCGGAGCTTACAAAGCTTAAAAATGCTATTGGTTTTCACCAGCAGGTATCATTTAAAGAAGGAATATTGGAGACCATAAAAGAGGTCAGAAAAGAAAGCTGAGAGAGAAATTCAGATCAGAAAATGGAAAGAAAAGCTGAAATAAAGGAGAACAGGTAAATGAAACGTTGTATTGCCTGCGGAGCTCCTCTTTGGGAGACACCGCTTCTTACATTAGATAATATGCCGGCATCTGCACAGCATATGCCCGACGCAGACCATGTAGGCGCTGATAAGGGACTGACTCTGGACTTATGCCAGTGCAGCGGCTGCGGTCTGGTGCAGTTTGACTGCGAACCTGTGGATTATTACAGGGATGTGATCCGCGCCGGTGGATATTCTACTACTATGGCAGAGCTTCGCAGAAAGCAGTATAAACATCTCATTGAGACCTATCACCTGGAAGGCAAACGCTTTATTGAAGTTGGCTGCGGTCAGGGCGAGTTTTTACAGGTTTTAAAGGAGTTCCCAGTAGAGGTCCATGGAATGGAACATGATCCGGCTTTAGTAGAACTGGCAAAGAGCAAGGGCATTGACGTGGTCCAGGGATTTACAGAGACAGAGGACACAGTGATCCCAGGGGGACTTTACGATGTGTTTTTATCCTTTAATTTCCTGGAACACCAGCCAGATCCTGTGACCATACTTCGTGCAATCTGGAACAATCTGGACGATGAGGCCATGGGACTGATCACTGTGCCAAGTTTTGAGTATATTATGGAACACAGCAGCTATTATGAACTGATCCGTGACCATATTGCTTATTATACCTTTGATACACTTACCTCTCTTATGGAGCGCTGCGGTTTTGCAGTGCTGGAGGCATCCATGATCAACCGGGATACCTTATCCCTGATCGTGCGCAAGCGTCCTCAGG
>JBNMGK010000434.1:0-2156 GCA_050872205.1 Enterocloster sp. | reverse complement strand
TTTCCAGATAATCCACACCAGTTTCAATATCGCAGCCTTCAAACAGCCGGTCAATGATCACATTGTAACCGCCAACAGGAATTCCCTGGTACAGATCATTGAAATAGTTATTATCATAAGTATAACGCACAGGCAGTCTCTTAATGATAAAGGCAGGAAGCTCGGTACAGTCTCTTCCCCACTGCTTTTCTGTATAGCCCTTTACCAGCTTTTCATAGATCTCACGGCCTACCAGACTGATGGCCTGCTCTTCCAGGTTCTTTGGCTCACCGGTGATCTCCTTTTTCTGCTCTTCAATGATCTTTTTCGCCTGATCCGGTGTGGAAATGTTCCACATCTTGCTGAAGGTGTTCATGTTAAAAGGCATGTTGTACATTTCACCTTTATAATTCGCAACCGGGCTGTTGGTATAACGGTTGAACTCTGCCAGAGAGTTTACAAACTGCCATACTTCTTTATTACTTGTATGGAAAATATGAGCGCCATATTTGTGTACGTGGATCCCTTCTGTTTCCTCACAGTAAACATTTCCACCAATATGATCTCTCTTTTCAAGAACCAGGCACTTCTTTCCGTGCTGCTTTGCAAACCATGCGAATACGCCGGAGTACAGTCCGCTTCCTACTAATATATAATCGTATTTTTTCATGCTATGCCGCTCCTTTTCATTCATAAGTCTCAAAAAAGCAAATATCTTGTTTCATTATAACAAAAAAGCGGTCTGCACACAATCAACAGATTTCTCTCCTGTGTGCAGACCTTTCTGCCAAAGCTTCATCTTACTGAGGAACGATCCCCAAAACAATGCATCGAATCAGTACCAGCACCAGCAGATGCACCGGATAAAACCAGTAAAACAGATATTTAAACCGCTGGTTTCCCCGTTTTCCATTGTAAAACCAGATGGGTATTGCCGCCAGGGCACCTACGCCGTAATTTAAGTCCAGTGTTTCCAGGCCACCAAGGAATGCCGCCGATAAACTGCGTCCGGCTCTGCTTTCATGGAATTCATAAAAAGCTGCAATGATAATGATCCCGATATAATCATAATCTGACTGTATAAGCACTGCTGCCATGCAGCCTAATGCCACTGCCAGCACCTTTCCTGATTGTACTGACAAAAATGTTTTTCCACGTAACTGCGCCTGCTCCATCCCCCACAATACTGTCAGACCAATAAAAAATTCAAAAAACACATTCTGATATCCCAGGTAAAACCATCGATTGCATGCCGCCAGATCAAAAGGAATTTCTGATATCAGAGCGAATAAAAACATCTGAAAGGCATAGCGTTTTCTGCTTCTTGTATGGAAAAAGCCCTCTACCAGAAGAAAGGCATAGATCATAAAAGCCGGCCGCCCGATCATACGCATCAGACGCTGGAGAACATAGAGCCACTGCCCGTTTCCACTTTCTAAAAATCTGCGAAAAGGAGCTGCTCCCCCCTGATAATACAGACCATATTCCATCACCACTGCCCCTATGTGATCAATGAGCATAGAGATCATAGCTATGCATTTAAGGGCAGCACCGCTTAAACCAAATTTTTTCTCTGTGACTACAGCAGCACCTTCTGCCTGCTCCATTTTATTTTTCATCAAAATATTTCCTCAATACAGCCAGCAGACCCTGATGTTCGTTATCTGCAGGAGTTACAAAGGGTGCCGCCATTCTCACTTCTTCTGGTGCATTAACCATGGCAAAACCTGCTCCCGCTGCATTTAACATATCCAGATCATTTTGTCCGTCACCAAAAGACATTGCCTGTTCCAATGATAGGTTATATTTCTCACATACGATCTTTGCTCCCGCAGATTTGCACACGTTTCCGTTCATCACTTCCAGATAGACTGGCTTGGATCTTGCAATAGAAAGATCCGGATATCGTTCCTTTAAACGGTTTTCTGTGCGGATGACAGCCTCCTCATCTCCCATAAACAAGAACTTGTGGATGCCTCCTGCTTCTTTAAAGATCTCTCTTATATTTCCTGTTTCCGGTACCAGATGGGTGATCTCCTGCTCTTTGATCACCCATGGATCCAACTTGTCATCTACTACCCAGTGTTCACCTCCGTATGTACCGCAGGCAACTTCTGGAAATTCTTTTGCAACCACAGATTTGATCTCCAAAGCCAGGTCCAGATCCAGCATACAGC
>JBNMGK010000241.1:0-4590 GCA_050872205.1 Enterocloster sp. | reverse complement strand
GCTCTTTACACAGGTTAAGATCGAAAAGATCAACGCTTAATTGTAAATGGTATGATCCAGACGACAGTATTTAAGAAATCCACAGATTCAGGCAATGATCTTTACTGCGGGATCGTGATTAAGGGACATGCAGGTTATGCTGAAGAAGGTGAGGATATCATCTGTGCAGCAGTTTCTGCACTGGCTATTAATTTTTATAATTCAGTAGAGACATTTACGGATGACGGATTTGAAGGGACAGCCGGACAGGAAGACATTCAGTTTGACTTCCGCTTCACTTCAGATATAAGCCCTGAGTCACAGCTCCTTATGAATTCTCTTGTTCTGGGACTTCAGAATATTGAGAATGATTATGGAAAATCATACATTAATATCCGATTTAAGGAGGTGTAACACATGTTAAAGATGAACCTTCAGTTATTCGCTCATAAAAAGGGTGTTGGTTCTACTAAGAACGGCCGTGATTCCGAGTCCAAGAGACTTGGCGCAAAGAGAGCTGATGGACAGTTCGTACTGGCAGGAAACATCCTGTACAGACAGCGCGGTACACATATTCATCCTGGCAACAACGTAGGTAAGGGCGGCGACGATACCTTATTTGCTTTAGTAGACGGAGTTGTTAAGTTTGAAAGAAAGGGCAGAGACAAGAAGCAGGTTTCTGTTTACCCAAGAGCAATCAACGAGTAATTCTGAGGGCCCCATACAAATATGTATGGAGCCCCTTTTTTCTGTATCCTCAGTGACAGTAACCTATTTTGCCCACTGGGGATCTTCACATTCAACACCAACAGGAGGTGCTGTATAATGTTTGCAGATAGAGCAAAAGTATTTATAAAGTCCGGTAAAGGCGGAGACGGCCATGTTTCTTTCAGAAGAGAGCTGTATGTTCCCAATGGCGGTCCTGACGGCGGAGACGGCGGAAGAGGCGGCGATGTTATTTTCCAGGTAGACACAGGAAAGAACACACTGGTAGATTTCCGTCACATCCATAAATATGTGGCAAAAGACGGACAGGAAGGCGGTAAGCGCCGCTGTCACGGAGCAGATGCCGATGATCTGATCGTAAAAGTACCAGAAGGTACTGTAATTAAAGATTTTGAATCCGGAAAAGTCATTGCAGATATGTCCGGTGATAATAAAAGAGAAGTTATTTTAAAAGGCGGAAAAGGCGGCCTTGGCAACATGCATTTCGCAACCTCCACCATGCAGGTTCCCAAGTATGCACAGCCTGGACAGCCTGGACAGGAGCTGTGGGTCACCCTGGAGCTTAAGGTGATCGCAGACGTAGGTCTGGTAGGATTTCCAAATGTTGGAAAATCCACACTGTTATCTGTAGTAAGTAACGCAAGACCTGAGATCGCAAACTATCATTTTACTACCTTAAATCCACATCTGGGTGTAGTAGATCTGGGTGATGGTGCAGGTTTTGTTATGGCAGATATCCCGGGACTGATCGAGGGAGCTTCTGAAGGAGTAGGACTGGGACATTCCTTCCTGCGCCATATTGAGCGTACCAAAGTATTAGTCCATGTAGTAGACGGTGCTTCTGTAGAAGGAAGAGATCCGTTAGAGGATATTTTAACTATTAACAAAGAGCTGGAAGCATACAATCCAGAGCTTTTAAAGCGTCCTCAGGTGATCGCAGCCAATAAAATGGATGCCTGCTTCTCTGAAGATGATTCCAACGATATCATTGCCAGATTAAAAGCAGAATTTGAGCCGAAGGGCATCAAGGTATTCCCAATCTCTGCTGTCAGCAGACAGGGCGTAAAAGAACTGTTATGGCATGTAAATGACCTGTTAAAGACCGTAGATTCCGCGCCTGTAGTATTTGAGAAGGAATTTGAGATTGAGTACCAGGGTGACCGCAGTCTGCCTTATACAGTTACAAGAGCAGATGACGGCGCTTATGTAGTTGAAGGACCAAGAATTGAGAAAATGCTTGGTTATACCAATCTGGATTCTGAGAAGGGATTTGATTTCTTCCAGAAGTTCTTAAAGAATACCGGTATTTTAGAGGACCTTGAAAAGGCCGGTATCAGTGAAGGTGACACTGTCCGTATGTATGGACTGGAGTTTGATTATTACAAATAATTGCTGTTAATTACTATTGATCGTTTTAGTTTATATAGATAAAGGAGAAACCAATGACAAGTAAGCAGAGATCCTATTTAAAAGGTCTTGCAATGAACCTGGATCCAATCTTCCAGATCGGCAAATCCAGCCTTACACCAGAAGTGACAGAGGCTGTTTCTGAGGCATTAGAGGCCAGAGAGCTTGTAAAGATCACTGTATTAAAGAACTGCCTGGATGACGGCAGATCTATTGCAGAAGTACTGGGTGAGCGTACTCATTCAGAAGTAGTACAGGTGATCGGAAGAAAGATCGTACTGTATCGTCCGGCAAAGGATGAGACGAAGAGAAAGATCGTATTACCATAATTTAGCTGTACTCCTGAAAGGTTTTTGTGCCTGACTTTAGGAGTACATCAAATAACCGGGAGGTCTGACATGGCAAAAATAGGAATCCTGGGAGGAACCTTTGATCCTATCCACAATGGTCATCTTGCCCTGGGAAAACAGGCATATGAGCAGTTTGGACTGGATGAGATCTGGTTTATGCCTTCTGGTCATCCTCCTCATAAAAAGGGCCGTCTGGTAACAGAGGGAAAAGAGCGGGAAGACATGGTAAAACTGGCCATTGCGTCAGTTCCCTATTTTGTATATTCCGATTTTGAATTAAAAAGGGAAGGGAATACCTATACAGCCCAGACGCTGTCATTGCTTAAGGAAGCGTATCCACAGCATGAGTTTTACTTTATTATAGGAGCAGATTCCCTTTATGAGATCGAACAGTGGTATCATCCGGAACTGGTAATGAAACAGGCAGTTTTGCTGGCGGCAGCCAGACCTTATGAAAAAGATCATAGAGATTTTGAAAAGCAGGTAAATTATCTGCAGGAAAAATTTGGTGCCAGGATCGGTATGATCCGCTTTGAGGAAATGGATGTATCTTCCAGACAGATACGAAAAGCAGTTGCTTTAGGTCAGTCTGTTAAAGATCTGGTACCGGGGCCGGTTGCCGGATATATCAGAATACATGGACTTTACAGAGAAGCCTTTGAAGATTAAAGGAGTGAGACAGATATGCAGATGAGTAATCATTGCAGTCAGATCATGATGCTGCGCAGTAAACTGAAAACAAAACTGGATCCTATGCGTTATGAGCATTCCCTCAGTGTGTCTTTTACCTGTATGAATCTTGCCATGCGTTATGGGTATGATATAGATAAGGCGGAACTTGCAGGACTGATGCATGACTGTGGAAAGCGTTTTGCAGATGAGATCATTTTAAAGAAATGTATCAGCCACAAGATCCCTGTAACTGATGCAGAAAAGAAAGCTCTTCCGGTGCTTCATGCCAAGTATGGCGCCTGGCTGGCTGAAAATAAATACGGGATCGAAGACCCGGAGATTATAAGCGCCATTGCCTGTCATACAACAGGTAAAGCAGATATGTCTGTTCTGGATAAGATCGTATATATTGCTGATTATATTGAGCCAAGACGCTACAAGGCAGATAACCTGCCTCAGATGAGGAAGCTTGCCTATGAAGATCTGGACCAGACCATGTATGAGATTTTAAAGAGTACACTGGAATATCTGGCGAAAAAGGGCGCAGATGCTGATCCTATGACCGCTACGGCTTATGAGTATTTTAAGCAGCTGGTAGCAGCCGACAAGTAAAAGGAGAAATAGAATGAATTCTAAGGAAATGGTAAAGATCGCCTATGAGGCGTTAAGTGATAAAAAAGGCCAGGATATTAAGATCATTGATATCCAGTCTGTATCCGTTCTTGCTGATTATTTCATCATCGCAGACGGAAGCAACCCAAATCAGGTACAGGCTATGGCTGACAATGTAGAAGAGATGCTTGGAAAAGCAGGCTGCGAGTGCAAGCAGATCGAAGGATACCAGAGCGCAAACTGGATCCTTATGGACTACAAAGATATCATCGTGCATATTTTCTGCCGTGAAGACCGTCTGTTCTATGATCTGGAGCGTATCTGGAGAGATGGAAAGACATTTGTGGATGTAAATGAGATTCAGTAAATGTTGTAGATTTCCCTTCATTTCTTAAATATTCCCTTTAAACCTTAAATAAGGGGTCAGAATGAAGGGAATTTTTCCCTTTATATCTTAAATAAGAGTGTTAAAAATGAAGAACGTGTTTTCCGTCATACCTTAAATAAGAGGTATGAAACCGGAAAGCACGTTTTCCATTATATCTTAAATAAGGATGACGCTAAGTCATTTTTTCCCTTTATATCTTAAATATATGTAATCTGATTATCTGAAAATATCCTCTTGCAAATTAAAAAACTTGATGATATAGTTGCGGCAACGGTTTTGCAAATGCTGAAATTTACAGAATACCGGTACCGGGATAAAGCGCTTTATGATTTCAGGCAGGAATGCCTGAGTGAAAATTTCACTCAAAACGTTATCCGCAGAAACCGTCAATTGGAAATTCGAATTCGATGATGATATAGTTGCAACGAAAAAATCGAAAGGAGACCAGACTATGGG
>JBNMGK010000089.1:0-8767 GCA_050872205.1 Enterocloster sp. | reverse complement strand
GCCATAGTGTGCTCCTTTCCGGATACCTGCAAGTTAAAATATGTCCATGTAAAAACAGCAAGATATACAAGATGTCCATTATTATACGCATTTGGTGTACAGTTTGCAACTTGTTTTAGAGATAACTTTTCGCTAGACTATTGGCAAATAAAGAAGACGGGCGATTTTTCCGGTAGGAGGTAATGTATATGAGCAAAAAAATTTTAATCACTGAAGCTGTAGACCCTGCAGGCATTACTTTGCTTCAGGACCATGGGTACCAGGTGGTCATGGGCACCGGATATGACGAAGAGACACTTATGAGAGAGGCACATGACGCAGACGGTGTCCTTACAAGAAACGGTCATTTTACAGAGCGTGTATTAAATTCCTGCCCGAAGCTGCAGGTTATCGGCATGCATGGCGCCGGTGTAGACTGTATCGATGTAGAAGCTGCCGAACGGCTGGGCATCCAGGTAACAAACGCAGCTGATGCCAACAGCGGTTCTGTTGCAGAATTTACTCTTGGACTGATCTTAAGCCTTGCAAAGAAGCTTCCACAAAGCCGTGACGGTTTACGTAAAGAAGGCTGGAGCGTCCGCCCGAAGATCTCTACCTTTGATCTGGAAGGCAAAACCCTGGGCGTTTTAGGAATGGGACGGATCGGCACTGCAGTTGCCAGAAAAGCTTCCTACGGCTTTGGCATGAAGGTGTTAGGATACCGCAGAAATCTTCCAGGAGATATCTGTGCAGACTATGGCATTCTTACAAGTGATCTGGATAAAGTGATCCGAAACTGCGATTTTCTTTCCATTCATCTGCCGTATACAAATGATACGTTCCATCTGGTAAGCCGTGAAAAGCTGGAGCTTATGAAGCCAACCGCCTATCTTTTAAACCTTGGTCGTGGCGAAGTCGTAGACCAGGCTGCTTTAAGGGATCTGCTGCTTTCCAGACGCCTTGCAGGGGCTGCACTGGATGTATTTGAAGGTGAGATCCCAGATGCAGATGACCCGCTGCTGCACATGGATCAGGTGATCGCAACGCCACACATTGCAGGTTTAAGCAAGCAGGCTATGGAACGATTATCTTATCAGGCCGCTCTGGGCATTACAGAGGTGTTAGAAGGCCGTAAAGTGACTTATCCAGTCAATCACCCGGAAAAGTATGCAGGCAACATTTCTGTAGCATAGAAAGACCATTTTATCAACACGCCGCTGGCGCGTATGATATATGCATAATAACGCAAAAAGCACATGAACACAGGCATTTAAAACCTGCTTCCATGTGCTTTTCTTTCGTTTGCAGAACATGCCTGCAGCAGTTTCTCTTCCACTGCACGCCTGCACAAGTGAACCCGCGCTAGGCGCGGGTCCTCTCTCTCACTTTATTATAATCCCGCCTCCTGGCGGGACTTATATTTATTCACAATTATGCATTCTTCACAGTTGCAATATCCACCAGTGTCAGCTCTTTTGCACGGTTCTCAAGGCTTGTTACAAGGGCTCTTGCTGTGTCAAGGGCTGTAAGTACGTTTACACCAGTTTCAATGGCATTACGGCGGATCACAAAGCCGTCATGGCTTCTTTCTGCGCCCTGTGCCGGGATATCGATGATCAGGTCGATCTGATGTCCTAATACCAGGTCAAGGATGTTCGGGGACTCCTGCTCCAGTTTACGGATCTCCAGGGCCTTTACGCCATGCGCATTTAAGGTTCTTGCAGTTCCCTTGGTAGCAAAGATCTGGTAGCCTACATTTGCAAATCTGCGGGCGATATCTACTGCCTCTTCCTGCTCATTCTTTCTAATGGTCATGATCATCTTCTTGTACTTCGGCAGACGGATGCCAGCGCCTTCAAATGCCTTGTAAAGAGCCTCGTTAAAGGTCTTAGCGATACCAAGGCACTCACCTGTAGACTTCATTTCCGGTCCAAGGCTGATATCTGCGCCGCGGATCTTCTCAAAGGAGAATACAGGCATCTTAACAGCGATATAATCAGCTGCTGGCTGCAGACCTGGATTGTAGCCCAGTTCCTTGATTGTATGGCCGCAGATGATCTGGGTTGCTAACGGAACGATCGGAATACCAGTTACCTTGCTGATATATGGTACAGTACGGGAGGAACGTGGATTTACCTCGATGATGTATACGTCATCCCCGTCTACGATAAACTGGATATTGATCATGCCCTTTACATGAAGAGCCTTAGCCAGCTTCTCTGTGTACTCTACAATGGTATCCACATTATGCTGGGTAATATCCTGCGCCGGATATACGGAGATACTGTCTCCGGAGTGGATACCAGTACGCTCAATATGCTGCATGATACCAGGGATCAGGATGTCAGTTCCGTCGCAGATGGCGTCTACCTCGATCTCCTTACCCATAATGTACTTATCTACCAGGATCGGGTGCTCCTGGGCGATCTGGTTGATGATACCGATAAATTCGTCAATATCTTCATCACAGATAGCGATCTGCATGCCCTGTCCGCCCAGTACATAGGAAGGACGTACTAAAACAGGATATCCAAGGTCATTTGCAGCCTTCTTTGCCTCTTCAGCGGTAAATACAGTGTGTCCTGCAGGTCTCGGAATATGGCACTGCTCCAGAATCTCATCAAAGCGCTCTCTGTCCTCTGCAGCATCTACATCTTCTGCTGCTGTACCAAGGATTGGAACGCCCATTTTCATAAGAGCCTCTGTCAGCTTGATCGCAGTCTGTCCGCCAAACTGTACTACTGCGCCGTCTGGCTTTTCAATATCTACAATGCTCTCTACATCTTCTGGTGTTAAAGGCTCGAAATACAGCTTATCTGCAATATCGAAGTCTGTACTTACAGTCTCCGGGTTATTATTGATGATAATGGTCTCGTATCCTTCTTTGCTGAAGGCCCAGGTACTGTGTACAGAACAGAAGTCAAACTCGATTCCCTGTCCAATACGGATAGGACCGGAGCCAAGAACCAGGACTTTCTTTCTTCCTTCTGTCTTTTCAGCCTCGTTGTAGCTTCCAAAGCAGGAGTAATAATATGGTGTCTCTGCTGCAAACTCAGCTGCACAGGTATCAACCATTTTGTATGCAGCGCGGATGCCATTGTCATAACGCTGCTTCTTGATCTCTTCCTGGGAAATGCCGGTAAGACGGGAAATTACATTATCAGGGAACTCAATGCGCTTTGCTTCTGCAAGAAGTTCTGTGGTAAGCTCTTTCTTTCCTTCGCCTACTGCCTTTAATTCTTTTTCCATTTCTACCAGGATAGCCAGCTTATCGATAAACCAGATATCAATGCGGGTGATCTCATGGATCAGCTCATATGGAAAGCCCCGGCGCAGTGCCTCTGCAATTCTCCAGATACGCATATCGTCTACGATCTCCAGCTCTTTTACCAGTCCTGTATAGGAAAGTCCGGTAAAATCATAGGACATCAGGCAGTCTACATGCTGTTCCAGGGAACGAATGGCCTTCATCAGGGCGCCCTCGAAGTTGGTGCAGATACTCATAACCTCACCAGTTGCCTTCATCTGGGTTCCTAAGGCTCTCTTAGCGCTTATAAACTTGTCAAATGGAAGTCTTGGCATCTTTACTACACAGTAGTCAAGCATTGGCTCAAAACTTGCATAAGTTTTCTTTGTTACTGCATTTTTGATCTCATCCAGTGTATATCCTAAAGCGATCTTGGCAGCTACTTTTGCGATCGGGTATCCGGTTGCCTTGGATGCCAGAGCGGAAGAACGGCTTACACGCGGGTTTACCTCGATTACACAGTATTCAAAGCTGTCTGGATTTAATGCATACTGTACGTTACAGCCGCCGGTGATGCCTAACTCGCTGATGATATTTAAAGCAGAAGTACGTAACATCTGGTACTCTTTATCACCTAAGGTCTGGGAAGGTGCCACAACGATACTGTCACCTGTATGAACGCCAACCGGGTCCAGGTTTTCCATGTTGCAGACTGTAATTACGTTTCCTGCGCCGTCACGCATTACTTCGTATTCGATCTCTTTCCATCCTGCGATGCAGCGCTCTACTAAAACCTGTCCTACACGGGATAAGCGGAGACCATTTTCCAGGATCTCAGCACACTGCTCCGGGTTCTGTGCAATACCGCCGCCGGAACCGCCCAGTGTATAAGCAGGACGTAAAACCACCGGATAACCGATCTGTGCTGCTACCTCCAGACCATGTTTTACATCTTCTACAATGTCAGAAGGAGCAACCGGCTCACCGATCTTTTCCATGGTCTCCTTGAACATTTCGCGGTCTTCTGCTTTTTTAATGGTAAGAGCAGTGGTACCGATCAGGCGCACATTGTGCTTCTCTAAGAAACCTGCGTCTTCCAGTTCCATTGCAAGGTTTAATCCGGCCTGTCCGCCAAGGGTCGGCAGGATGCTGTCTGGCTTTTCTTTTAAGATCAGCTGCTCTACTACTTCTACAGTTAATGGCTCAATGTATACACGGTCCGCAATGTCCTTGTCGGTCATAATGGTAGCCGGGTTGGAGTTTAAAAGGACAACTTCGATTCCTTCTTCTTTTAAGGAACGGCAGGCCTGTGTACCTGCGTAGTCAAATTCTGCTGCCTGTCCGATGACGATCGGGCCGGAGCCTAAAACCAGTACTTTTTTAATTTCAGGATTCTTTGGCATCAGTCATTTACCTCCATCATTTTAAGGAAACGGTCAAATAAGTATCCGGAGTCCTGTGGTCCAGGGCATGCTTCCGGGTGATACTGTACAGTGAAAATGTTCTTTCCTGTGTATTTTAAACCTTCATTGGTTCCGTCATTTACATTAACAAATGCAGGAACTGCGATCTCAGGCTTTACAGTGTTGGTATCTACTGCGTAACCATGATTCTGGGAAGAAATGTACACTCTTCCGGTCTCCAGATCTTTTACAGGGTGATTTCCGCCTCTGTGGCCGTATTTTAATTTGTAGGTATCCATACCGTTTGCCAGTGCCATTAACTGATGTCCCAGGCAGATTGCAAAGATCGGTACATTAGAGTCGTACATTTTTTTGATCTCTTTGATGATCTCTACATTTTCCTTTGGATCACCAGGGCCATTGGAAAGCATGATGCCGTCTGGATTTGCTGCTAACACTTCTTCTGCAGGTGTATCTGCCGGATATACGGTTACTTCACAGCCTCTTTCATTTAAGGAACGGGCAATGTTCTTCTTTGCGCCGAAATCCATTAAAGCTACTTTCTTTCCATTTCCTGGAAGAACGTATTTTTCTTTGGTTGTTGTAGCCATAACAACACCGGCTACTGTATAGGCTTTCATACGGCTGATAGGCTCGGACAGGTCCAAATACTCTTTTGTCGTAATCATACCGTTCATTGTACCTTTTTCTCTTAATAACTTTGTGAGGGCTCTTGTATCGATACCGCAGATACCAGGAATATCATTTTCTTCTAAGAAATTCTGAATTGTGTCTTCGCAACGGAAGTTGCTTGGGATCCTTGATAATTCTCTTACAATATAACCATCCGGCCAGGGCTTTAAAGACTCCATATCCTGACGACAGATTCCATAATTACCGATCAGAGGATAGGTCATAACAACGGCCTGTCCTGCGTATGACGGGTCAGTGAGGACTTCCAGATAACCGGTCATAGATGTGTTAAAAACGATCTCGCTGATCACTTCACGCTGGGAACCAATACTGGTACCAGTGAACACAGTGCCGTCTTCCAATATAAGGTATGCTTTCATAGGGGGAATACCTGTCCTTTCTTATGTTGTGTAGGGTAGAAGTCTGCGCCACTATAGACCTCAGCCCAAATTGATAGCATTATAATATACCTTGCATAATTTTTCAATGGCTTTGAAGGCTAAATTTTTTTGCCTTATACTAATCTTTTTTGGCATCAAAATTGCTATGCAATTTTTGTCGGATATATAGCAGGATATGCAAAAAATTCTTGACCTGGAGTACACTCCAGGTGTTAAACTAAAAATGGAAATTTTTATCAAAATTTCATTGCGAAAAATGAATATCATTATTTAAGGAGGTTTTCATTTATGAGTTATTTAGGTCAGGACATTAAAAAACTTGGTTTTGGTCTGATGCGTCTTCCTCAGAAGGACGGCGTGATCGATGTAGAACAGACAAAACATATGGTAGATATGTTCTTAGATGCAGGTTTTACCTATTTCGATACTGCATGGGCTTATGCAGGTTCTGAGGATGCGATCCGCCAGGCACTGGTAGAGCGTTATCCAAGAGAAAAATTCCAGCTGGCTACCAAAAACGCGGCATGGATCAAATGTGAAACTAAAGAAGAGGCTTACGCACAGTTTGATACCTCTTTAAAGCAGACTGGTGCAGGTTATTTTGATTTTTATCTGCTCCACAACCTGGGCGAGACCAGAACTGATTTCTTTGACCGTTTTGATATGTGGAACTGGGTACAGGAAAAGAAAAAAGCAGGCCTGATCAAGCATGTTGGTTTCTCCTTCCATTCCACACCAGAAGAACTGGAAGCTATTTTAACAGAGCATCCTGAAATGGAATTTGTTCAGCTGCAGATCAACTACGCTGACTGGGAAAATCCAGCTGTTCAGTCCAGAAAATGTTACGAAGTAGCCAGAAAACATGGAAAACCAGTTATCATCATGGAACCTGTAAAAGGCGGTATGTTAGCAACTCCTCCAGAATCTGTTGCAGATATTTTAAAGGCTGCTGAACCAGATTCTTCTGTTGCTTCCTGGGCTGTACGTTTTGCAGCTGACTTAGAGGGCGTTATCACTGTTCTTTCCGGCATGAGCAATGTTGAACAGATGGCAGACAACCTTTCTTATATGAAGACCTTCACAGGGCTGACTGATTCCCAGAAAGATACCCTGAAAAAGGCACAGGAAGAATTAGCCCGTATTCCGCTGATCCCATGTACCACCTGCAACTACTGCGCAAAAGTCTGTCCAATGGATATCGGCATCTCCGGCTCCTTTACAGCCATGAACTACCTGACTCTGTACAAGGACAAGGGAATGGCAGCTCATCAGGAGCAGTGGCTGGTAGGCGGCCATGGACGCAAAGCTGCTGACCAGTGTATCAAATGCGGTAAATGTGAGGCTGTATGCCCACAGCATATTGCCATCAGAAAGAATCTGGAGATAGTTGCTGAAAACTTATTAGCGAAATAATATTTATGATTGAGAAAAAACAGCTTCGCAAAGCTTTAAAAGAAAAAAGAAATACCCTGGACCCTGATATCTGTGCTTCCAGTGATACAGCTATTTTTAGGAATATCTGCAGCTGGGATATTTATCAGAAGGCAAATGTCATCTTCTGCTTTGTAGGTACAGAGGATGAGATCAATACCAAACCCATCCTTGAAGACATTTTTAAAAGAGGAAAGCGGGCAGGTGTGCCAAAATGTATCAGCAAAGGGATCATGGAAGTGTATGAGATCCATTCTCTTATTGATCTTGCTCCAGGAAAATATGGTATCCTGGAGCCGGTTGATACATGTAAAAAAATCCCGCCAGAAGAGATAGACCTGGCCCTTATCCCCTGCTTATCCTGCAGCCGCACTGGACGCCGTCTTGGCTACGGTGGTGGATATTATGACCGGTATTTAAACCATATTGCCGGAACACAGGCAGTACTTTGCCGCACAGCTCTTATGTGTGATAAGATCCCTATGGAAGAGCATGATCGGACCATGGATTTTGTAATATGTGAAGAAGGGATATTAAATACTGGCAATAAAAACTAAGTTTTCTTAAGAATCTTAGTTTTTCGTCAAATTAACAGAAAAGTGACGTTTTCGTCTTTTTCCTATGCTATACTGGATGCATATGAAATACTAAAATACCAAAAACAGGAGGCAGGCATATGAAAGATGGAAAAAGACTGGTCATTACCATTGGAAGACAATTTGGCAGCGGCGGCTGCGAAGTAGGAACCAAACTGGCCCAGGAGCTTGGTCTGGACTTTTACGACAAAAACATTCTCCGCATGAATTCTGATGAAAGCGGCATTGAAGAAAGTTATTATTACCTGGCAGATGAAAAAGCTGGAAATAAGCTGCTGTACAAGATCATTAAAAGCCTGACTCCTGAAAAAGGAGCACCTTCTTTTGGCTCTGATCTGATCTCTGCAGACAACCTGTTCCGGTTCCAGTCAGAAGTGATCCGTAAACTGGCCTCAGAAGAGGACTGCATTATCATGGGACGCTGTGCCGACTATGTTCTGGAAGGTATGGAAGGCCTGGTTCGCATATTTATCTATGCAGACATGGATTTCAGGGAAAACCGTACCATCGAAAAAGAATATTATGCCCAAAAGGATGCTAAGAAAAATATTAAAAGAATTGACAGAGAACGTCGGGATTATTTCCGGTATTACACGGGAAAAGAATGGGAATCCCCTGATAATTATGATCTGATGATCAACACCGCCACCCTTGGAATCGATGGTGCAGTGGAAGTCATCAAAAACTATTTAAAGCTGCGGGGATTGAATCTGTCATAAAATAAAAATGCCTTCTCATATACTGAAAACGACGGTATAAAAAGAAGGCATTTTTTATGGCAAACGGACAGGATTTTATATCCAGAGGCAGCCTGCAGATCCAGGTAATCAACATCCGGAATAATTTTCCCATACAGAACGCAAAAGTTTCTATCAGTTCCAAAGGAGAACCAGAGCGTGTGTTGGAACAGCTGACCACCGATTCATCTGGTCAGACAGAAAACATTTCCCTTCCTGCGCCCCCTGAGGAATACAGCCTGGAGCCAGGCATCTACCAGCCTTATTCAGAATATGACGT
>JBNMGK010000206.1:0-5152 GCA_050872205.1 Enterocloster sp. | reverse complement strand
TTTTGCAGGACCAAACCACATTCTTCCTACCAACGGAACAGCGAAATTCTTCTCACCTTTGGGCGTAGATGACTTTATTAAGAAATCCAGCATTATCTATTATTCCAGAGAGGCTCTTGAAAAGGCACATAAGGACATTGAGGACTTTGCAGAGGCAGAACACCTGACTGCACATGCAAATTCTGTAAGAGTCAGGTTCGAATAAGAAAAGCAAAAGGTCCGCATAAAGGAGAGTATAGAAAATATGGAACGCATTGCGCAGATCACACGAAATACCAATGAAACGAAAATAAATATGACCTTAAACCTGGATGGCAGCGGAAAAGCCAATATCCATACAGGCATCGGCTTTTTCGACCATATGTTAAACAGCTTTGCCCGCCATGGCTTTTTTGACCTGGATCTTACAGTAGACGGGGATCTGGAAGTGGATACCCACCATACCATTGAAGATACGGGAATTGTATTGGGACAGGCGATCCGTAAGGCAGTAGGGGATAAAAAAGGCATCTGCCGCTATGGTTCCCAGATCCTTCCTATGGATGAGGCCTTAGTCATCTGCGCCCTGGATCTTTGCGGAAGACCTTATCTGGTGTATGACTTAAATCTTGACCGGGAAAAAGTAGGTGATCTGGAGACAGAAATGGTGCGGGAGTTTTTCTATGCTGTATCTTACGGCGGGGAAATGAACCTTCATCTGCGCCAGATGTCCGGAAGCAACAATCACCACATCATTGAGGCAGCTTTTAAGGCATTTGCGAAAGCACTGGATGGAGCAACCGGTTATGATCCACGGCTTACAGATGTATTATCTACCAAGGGAAGCCTATAGAAAAAGCCTGTAAAAGCACTTATTCAGGAATAGAAAAGGAGACAAAACATGCAGCTGTATCCGGCAATTGATATGAAAAATGGAAAATGCGTCCGTCTGCGTCAGGGTGCATTTAAAGATATTACTGTATATTCGGAGCATCCAGAAGAGATCGCATCTTGCTGGCAGGAAAGAGGAGCTACGTTTTTACATCTGGTAGACTTAGACGGGGCACTGGCAGGACGTTCTGTCAATGAAGAGACTATTAAAAAAATCGTTTCTTCTGTAAATATCCCGGTAGAGATCGGCGGCGGCATCCGTTCGGAAGAAGCCATTAAAAATATGCTGTCTTTAGGGGTAAAGCGTGTGATCATAGGAACAAAGGCAGTAGAAGAGCCGGAGTTTTTAAAGGATATGGTGGAGAAATTTGGTGCAGATGCCATTGCAGCAGGTATTGATGCCAAAAACGGCATGGTAGCGATCCAGGGCTGGGAGCAGGTAAGCACCGTTACAGCCACAGATCTCTGCCTGAAAATGAAAGAATATGGCGTAAAGCACATTATTTATACAGATATTTCCAGAGACGGCATGCTTTCAGGGCCTAATATCCCGGCAACAAAGAAACTGACGGAAGAAACAGGACTTGACATTATTGCGTCCGGCGGCGTATCCTGTATGGAAGACCTGCAGGCTCTTTATGATGCAGGGATCTCAGGAGCAATCATTGGAAAAGCTCTTTATGAAAAGCGCGTGGACTTAAAAGAAGCAGTCCGTCGTTTTGAAAAATGCACTGACAAGGAGTAAATGAAAATGGATAATAAAAAACTGATCGCAGGCTTCGGCTACCAGGAAGGACGTATCAGCAGCTGGGACGGAAAGCGCACTTATACAGCCTCTGCACCGCAGCTTGCAAAGCACTGCTGCGATAATGGAGCCGATGAAATCCTGGTTTATGACTGGTCTGTAACCGATGAGGACCATGAGGCGGCCATTGCAGTGATCAAAGAGGTGTGCAGGGAAGCGGATGCCCCGGTCATCGCAGGCGGCAGAGTAAAGCGCATGGAAGATGTAAAGAAATACCTTTACGCAGGAGCCAGCGCTGTATTTTTAGACATGAGCAAGGAAGAAAACGTGGATATGATCAAAGAGGCTTCTGACCGCTTTGGAAAAGAGAAAATCTATGCTTATCTGCCAACAGATGCATATCTGGATCATGTAAAGGACTATGAGGCAGCAGGTGCTTCTGTGATGATTCTTAATACAGCAGGCAGCGTTCCTTCTTTACTGGAAATGGCGACCATCAGTGACAGCGAGGCACCATTTTTATTCTTCTTACAGGCAAAGGATGATGCAAAAAATACAGCGGAAAGCCTGAAAAATGCTTTTGGCTGCGGAAATATCTGCGGTGCTGTGCTCACCTTTACAGAAGCTGCCATGGATACTTCCATGACCATTAAGCAGTCCTTAAAGGCAGCGGGAATTTCCGTAGATACCTTTGAATCTTCTGTAGACTGGAAGGATTTTAAGTTAAACAGTGACGGACTGATCCCGGTGATCGTTCAGGATTATAAGACCAATGAAGTGTTGATGTTAGCCTATATGAATGAAGAGGCATTTAACAATACACTGGCTACCGGCCGTATGACCTATTTCAGCCGCAGCCGTCAGGCACAGTGGGTAAAGGGAGAGACCAGCGGACATTTCCAGTACGTAAAATCCTTAAAGATCGACTGTGACAATGATACTCTCCTTGCAACGGTAAAGCAGATCGGAGCAGCCTGCCATACAGGAAACCGTTCCTGCTTCTACACTACACTGGCAGAGAAGGAATACAAAGAGACCAATCCGTTAAAGGTATTTGAGGACGTTTTCAATGTGATATTAGACCGCAAGAAGCATCCAAAGGAAGGTTCTTATACCAATTACCTTTTTGATAAGGGAATTGATAAGATCTTAAAGAAGGTAGGAGAAGAGGCTACCGAGATCGTCATTGCAGCCAAGAACCCGGATCCGGAGGAAGTAAAATACGAGATCTCCGATTTCCTGTACCATATGATGGTATTAATGGCAGAAAAGGGAGTTACCTGGGAAGAGATCACAGAGGAACTGGCAAATAGATAGAAATGTAAATAAAAAAGATTTGTATTTGGGACAGCTGGATCGAAAGATTCGCTGTCCTTTTTGCATAATAAATGGATTCGTGATAAAATTATAAGATGTAAATATGATTTTGGAGGACAATAAAATGAAAACAATAGAAAATTCTGTTACAGAACGTTTTTTACGCTATATTTCCTACGATACCCAGTCAAAAGAAGAGGAGGAACAGGTTCCAAGTACAAAGAAACAGTTAGAACTTGGAAAGCTTCTTGCTGAAGAGTTAAAGGAAATGGGCGTATCCAATGTACGCATGGACGACCATGGATATATTTACGGTGAGATTCCCGCCAATACAGAAGAAAAGGTGACATCCTTAGGTTTCATCGCCCATATGGATACCTCACCGGCTCTTTCCGGTAAAGATGTCAAGCCTCAGTTTGTGGAAAACTATGACGGCAGCGATATCTGCTTAAACAGAGAAAAAGATATCTGGCTTCTTACCTCTGATTTCCCGGAAATGAAGAATTATAAGGGGAAAACACTGATTACTACAGATGGAACTACACTGTTGGGAGCAGATGATAAAGCAGGCGTAGCAGAGATCATGACCATGGCAGCCTGGTTTTTAAGCCACCCGGAAGAAAAACATGGTAAGATCTGCATTGCCTTTACACCAGATGAAGAGGTAGGAAGAGGTGCAGATTTCTTTGACGTAGAAGGCTTTGGGGCAGAGGCAGCTTATACCGTAGATGGCGGTGCTTTAGGCGAGTTGGAATATGAAAACTTTAATGCAGCATCCGGCCATGTGACCATTCAGGGAAAAGGCATCCATCCGGGAAGTGCTAAGGGAAAGATGAAAAATGCCCTGCTGATCGCCATGGAATTCCAGGCAATGCTTCCGGCATTTGAAAATCCTATGTATACAGAAGGCTATGAAGGCTTTTATCATTTAGACCACATGGAAGGGGATGTAGAAGGAGCCCAGATGGTTTATATCATCCGTGACCATGACAGGGAGAAATTTGAGCAGAAGAAGGCATTTTTTGAAAAAGCAGCTGAGTTCTTAAATGAAAAATATGAGACTGGTACGGTAACAGCTGTAGTAAAAGATTCTTATTATAACATGAAAGAGAAGATTGAACCTCATATGGAACTGATCCACATTGCAGAAGATGCCATGAAGAAGAATGGAGTAACTCCGGTGATCTCACCGGTGCGTGGTGGAACAGACGGCGCCAGACTGTCCTATATGGGACTTCCATGCCCAAACCTTTGCACAGGAGGATACAATTATCATGGAAAATACGAGTATGTATGTGTGGAGTCTATGGAACAGACGGTCAATATACTTACAGAAATTGTAAAAAGCTTCGCAACAGGAAAAAATGTAGATTAATGAACAAAAAATTCAGATTTATATATAAAAATTTCATTTTGGCAATTTAAAATATTATTTTGTATATACAAAACATTAAAAAAGTGCTAAAATGCAGGTATAAAAACGTTCGGATTCCTGGTGATCGGGGGAAAGGAGGCAGGGGACTTCTTTAAAATACCGGGAAGATGAACGGATCTCTGATGGTTGTCAGAGATCAATACATGAGAAGGAGGATCTTATATGAGTCTGGAAAAATTGTTTCACCTGAAGGAGAATCACACAGATGTCAAAACAGAGGTGTTAGCAGGAATCACCACTTTCATGACTATGGCCTATATCCTGGCTGTTAACCCAGGTATTTTAGGCGCTACCGGTATGGACAGCGGTGCTGTCTTTACAGCAACAGCCGTTTCAGCTATGTTTGCTACCCTGTGTATGGCATTTATGGCAAACTATCCATTTGTACTGGCACCAGGCATGGGCTTAAATGCTTATTTTGCCTATACTGTAGTTTTACAGATGGGATATTCATGGGAAATGGCTTTAGCAGCTGTATTTGCAGAAGGTATTATTTTCATTCTTCTGTCACTGACTAATGTACGTGAAAAGATCTTTAATGTCATTCCTATGACATTAAAGCACTCTGTATCCGCTGGTATCGGTCTTTTCATCGCTTTCATCGGCTTACAGAATGCGAAGATCGTAGTAGACGGAGCTACTCTGGTTGGCCTTTATTCCTTTAAGGCATCTGTTCAGAATGGTACCTTTTCTACAGAAGGAATTACCGTTCTGTTAGCACTGATCGGTATCCTGATCACAGCTCTTTTACTGGTAAAACAGGTAAAGGGCGGTATCCTCTGGGG